>NZ_JACJFF010000490.1:0-202 GCF_014164465.1 Vibrio sp. SG41-7
TCATGACTGGGGTGAAGTCGTAACAAGGTAGCCCTAGGGGAACCTGGGGCTGGATCACCTCCTTATACGAAGATAGTCACGATGAGTGTCCACACAGATTGATTAGGTTTAGAAAGTAAAAGAGACGATATTGGGTCTGTAGCTCAGCTGGTTAGAGCGCTCGCCTGATAAGCGGGAGGTCGGTGGTTCGAGTCCACTCAGA
>NZ_JACJFF010000491.1:0-201 GCF_014164465.1 Vibrio sp. SG41-7
TGTAATTCTAAAGCTATTACCATTCCAACAGAATGGTAATGAATTGACTGTGCCGAATAACTACAAGTAGTTAAACGTATTGGTCACTCAGTTCATTGAAATCAAGTTTGTTACCGAAGTAACTGTCATTACGCTCTTTCGAAAAAGAACCAATAACGTTTTGATATTCATCAACGAGTGCCCACACAGATTGATAGGTTT
>NZ_JACJFF010000492.1:0-201 GCF_014164465.1 Vibrio sp. SG41-7
TGTAATTCTAAAGCTATTACCATTCCAACAGAATGGTAATGAATTGACTGTGCCGAATAACTACAAGTAGTTAAACGTATTGGTCACTCAGTTCATTGAAATCAAGTTTGTTACCGAAGTAACTGCCATTCCTAAGAATGACGTTTTGATATTCATCAACGAGTGCCCACACAGATTGATAGGTTTAAATTGTTAAAGAGC
>NZ_JACJFF010000049.1:0-37324 GCF_014164465.1 Vibrio sp. SG41-7
TCTTTTTGCTCACTGGCGAATAGGTATGAAAGGATCGATGGTTTAATGGGAGCGGTATGAGTCGAGAGGCTCACGTACCGTTCTGCGAGGGGCTGCAGGGGAAGTTCCTGCGGTCTACTTTCCTCACAATGAATGAAGATGCTTGCCAGATATACAAAGATCATGGTGCTGAGAATTTATCATGCTTGCGCCACATGAGCTTGAACATGCTCCGTGAAGAACCCACCAAGCTAAGCATAGTGGGGAAGCAAAAGCGATGTATGATGAATACGTCTATGCTAGAGGCAGTATTAAGTGCTGGCTTTAGTCAGATGGCGAAAAACTAGGCACTCATGCGGTCGCCCTGGTTACAATACCGGATAGGCCCATACCAAGCTTCTGACAGAATGAAATTGCACCCATCGAAATGCCTGATGAATCAATACCTGTTTTCTTTTTACCATAGTCGCTTACCTCAGAAATCAGTGCCCAGAAAATTGGGGTATTGAGATCAGTTAGGAAACAGTAAAGGAAGTAACAAATAACAGCAGCAACGAACTCGCCTTGGCCGACTAAGAAGTAGATCGACAAGCCCATGAGTGCTGAGGCGTACATCGATACGCGGAACACCTGAATCTTACAAAAATGTTTGGTCAGTTTTTTTGACACGATTGCGGCAAGGATGCCACCGACTGACCACATCCCTAGGAAAACGGAAATTTGTACACCAAAACTTGCGCCAGCGTATTCTGTCCCGTAGATAAAGGCGATGTTGCCACGTACCAAGAAGGCAAGCATAAGTGTGATGCAAGCAGAGCACAGCACGATCCATTGGTCGTTTCTAACTAAGCTTTTTAGCTGTTGTTTAACGGGTACAGTGTTTGGCTCTATCTCGATGTGTTCACGAGTTGTGAATGCACAAAATAGAAGACATGCTGCGCCAATCGTGCCAAGAATAGCAAACGAAGTTACATAGCCTTGTACCTGATCCGTTTGTGATGTCACCCAGAATGGAACCAATGATGTACACATTAGCGTTGCCGTTTTCGCCATTGTGAAGCGCCACGAATTTGCTGTAATACGCTCGTCTGGATTATCCGTCACTACACCAATCATTGAGATGTAAGGAATTGTCACCATAGTGAACATCAACGTATTGAATATATAAGTGCCGTACGCCCAAATGAGCTTCATTTCATAAGTGTCACCAATCGTGGTGAACATCAGGTACATCGAGACACCCATAGGGATTGCAGCAAAGCCAATCCAATGGCGATAGTGACCCCAACGCGACTTGTAACGGTTCGTTGCCCAGCCCATTGCCGGGTCGGTTACCGCATCAATAATACGAACCAGTAGCAGTAGCCAACCTGCATCAACAGGGGTTAAACCAACAATTTGAACGTGGAATGCGTAAATCAGCATACCTGCAGATATCATGGATAGGTTGATTGCAGAATCACCTGAACCAAAGCCAATCTTCTCTAAGACCGACATTCTATTTAAAGCCATAATGACCTCACCTTTAATTTAGAAACACGTTATTTAGGAAAAATTTAATAAATCGAGAATAATTTAAATTCTTTGCGATTAAACAGTTGGGGTTACTTGGTGTTCTGCCCCAAATTCCATCTTCAGTACACACCGTCATTCCGGTTGTGTATTCGCCTTTTAATTCGACATGAACTTGTTCTTGGTTATATTCAATATCGCTTTCTTCGAGCAGAGCAAATACAGTAAGAGGGTCGTGGAGAATTGGAGTGAATCCTGTTTTATCAAACCAAGCATCACAACTTTCGATTAGAATCTTTTTCAATTCTGTATTGGCATTATTTTGAGCCTGAGATAAATAATCACCATCGAAATGACATTTAGTTGTAACATCCAAACCAACCGCACGAATATCAATGCCAGAGTTAAAAACAATATCGGCAGCTTCGGGATCGCAGATAATGTTCCATTCATTGACATGTCGGTAATAACATCCTCCCATTAAAACCAATTCATCAATATTTTTAATTAACTCTGAGTGTTCTTTTATTAGTGTTGCAATATTGGTTAATGGACCAATGGCAACAATGGTTAGTTTTTCCTGTGAGAGAGCATCAGCCATGAACTCGACAGCATGCTCGGTTTCGATAGGCTGGCTATCCATTTTTCCTTGGTACTGGCAGGGGATTTCTTCGTCATCGTTTTCTTCGCCATTAATACGATGTTCACACCCAGCATAGACTGGGATGTCTTCTCGACCTGCTAGCTGAAGCACACGCTTTGCCATTTTGGCTCTTAGGCGCGTGTTCTTGAATACTGTTGTCACACCCACAAGATTGAGCTGCTCTGTCGATAAAGCGAGACCTAATGCCAAAATATCGTCAGCATCATCGCCGATATCAGTATCAATAATAATGTTGCGCATTGTTACTTCCTTACAGTCGCAAGCTTTGCTTCTACTTGCGTCATGGAAGGCATGTTCGCAGCCCCTTCATTCTCTACTGAACACGATGCAAAGGCTGTCGCAAAGCTAATTGATTCCGTTAAGGATTTACCCAGAGATAAGGATGCCGCGAGTGAACCATTAAACGCATCTCCCGCACCACTGGTGTCTATCACCTCAGCGGGGTACGACAAAAAGCGCTTAAATTCATTACCGTCATAAGCTAGACACCCATTGCCGCCCAAGGTAATGATGACGTTGGTTGCCCCCATACGATGAATAAAACGCGCTGCTTGTTCTGCTGTCTCAATATCATGAATCACAATACCGCTTAGCTCAGAGGCTTCGGTTTCATTGGGGGTAATCACATCTACTAGTGGGACTAAGGTATGGACCTGCTCATGATAAGGCGCTGGATTTAGGATGGTGGTTTTAGCCTGCTCTTTTGCCTTACGCAACACTGCCGCAACCGCTTCAATATTGTTTTCCAATTGCACAAGGACGACGGAAGTTTGCTCTATTTGCGGAGTGAGGTTTTCAATGTCCGCATCACTCACCTTCAGATTTGCCCCCAGGTCCAACACAATGCAGTTATCTTTTTCACGCTCAGAAACCGTGATCAACGCAACACCTGTCGGTGAATGGTAGGTTTCAGCTAACGTGAGAGAGGCAAACTGTTGCCTTTCTAGGTGCTGCTTAGCTCGTTTAGCAAAGTCATCATGACCAATTTTGGCAAAGAAGTGCGTGTCTTTTGTTACTTGTCTACATGCGGTGGCTTGGTTTGCCCCTTTGCCACCAGAAAGAAACTTTTTAGATAGGATACGTACTGTTTCTCCCTTTTGAGGGAATGAAGCCACTCGCGAGACAATATCAAGGTTGTAAGAGCCTGCGACAAATACACCTTTATGGTTTGATGAAATATCCATGATTAACGCCTGTTCAAGATTACGTGGTGGCAGTATCTAGAATTCACGCAAGCTGGTATATCTCAAAAAAAGTACTTATTATGCTGTTACTCGGCATAATCCTATTGTTATTACTCCTTAATAACAGAGGTTTTTGGTCTAATTAGTAAACAGCCTGTTATTATTGGTAAAAATATCCTTATTAAACAGGTAATTAAATTTTGTGACCTCTTTACTCATTTTTTCTATCAGAGTATGGGCACATCGTGTACAGCTCGTGATAAAGATCACAGAGGAAACCATGCTAGATCACTCATCAAAGATCACACTTAAGATGCTCCGCTACTTTTTTCAAGTTGCCACGGACAAACACTTCGGCAATGCAGCAAAAAAACTGCACATCTCCAACTCACCATTAAGTGCTCAGATTAAAGAGCTAGAACGAATTATTGGTAGCCCGCTATTTATCCGTGATACACGAACCGTTGAGCTGACTAATACTGGCCAGCTTCTTTTTGAGGAGTGTCAGACAATCTTCAGAGTTTTAGATACATCTGTGCGCAAGGTGATCGAGCAGGGAAGAAATGAAAACAAATCGCTAAATGTCGGACTCATCAGCTCGTTCTTTTGGGCTGGGCTGGGGGATGCGCTGCGCAGTTTTAAAGATGCTTACCCTGATTACGATTTTCAGATCTTTGAGATGACCCCAGAAGAGCAGAAATCGAGCATAGATAAACATAAGATTGATATCGGTTTGGTTCGATTTGCCGACACCATCAATACAACGCCATTGACCGCTGAAAAAATGGTTGATGATGAAATGTGCGTGGTGGTTGCCAACAACCATGCCTTTAAAGACAGAAAAATGATCTCGATTGATGAGCTAAAAGATGAGCAGTTTATCTTTATGCAAAGGCAGGACTCGGCATCATCCAAGTTGATTGTCGATACCTTTATGACACATGGGCATCATATCCATATTGCTCAAGAGGTTTATGAGCCAAACACACTGGTTTCAATTGTGGCAAGTAGTAATCTAGTCTCAATAGTTCCAACTAGTTTCAGCTATCACCGTTGGAGCAATGTACATTTTATTAAGCTCAGAGAAAAGTTACCGGCTCACTTGTGTGCTTTGTATCTTGACAAGAATGATAATGTTGTATTGACAGCTTTCTTCGAGCATGTGACTAATGAATTAATTCGATTTAAAAAACATAGAAGGTAACTATTGGTGATTAGTATCCAACAATACTGGGCACCAAGTTTGGCAATTCTCCATACTTGTAGTTATCCGTAATACGCTAAATTGGCAAATGCGCTAACAAGCTTTTGTCCAGCTATGAGTTAGCCTTTGTGGCTCATTCACCAATATCAACCGTTTTACTCAGTACAGATGTAATGTTGGAAGATGGGAACGACAACGACCTAACCACGCTCTAAGCGTCGTTAAGTCGTTATTGGTTTGAGGGTAGGGGTTAATTGAGCGCTTCAATCAGAGTGATTTCGCGTTTGATTTGCTTACTCTCTTGCTCAGTCGCCTGCGCCAGTTTCTTTTCGCGTGTGGTTATGGCTGCTTGTTTAGCTTCGTCAGATGTGAACATCAGTTCTTTCACGTTGATAGAAGCGATGTTTGTGTAGCGGCCATCATCACTGGTCGGGATTGATATGGTTTCATCATTAATCAACGACTTCACTATCTCTCGTTGTTCATTGTAACGGCTCTCTAAACCAGAAAGTGCCCATCGCTGCTGAGTTTTACCTTCATACTGACCGTTCTTTTCTTCTTTAAGATACTTGATAGTCATGTTACGGATCGTGCCTGCTTCTTCTCCATACTCTGCTTCCGTATCAAAGAGTACAGGGAACGATTCACCTTCTAGCACGCCGCCTTTCTTGGTTAGATGACCCATTCGATAGCTATTCATACCAATACGGATTTCTGTTTGATCAGTAACCGGTGTGCCATCAGCAAACGCGAGGTTGGTGATGCGTGTACCTGCAGGCTGAGTAAGGTCGATGGTATAAGTCACGCCCGCGAAGAAGTCATTGGTCGAGTATTTTGATGCTCTGCGTTCAGGGTTAAAGCTGTAGGTCACATCACCGGGTTGCACTGAGTTGAAGTAGCCCGCAGACCATTCCATGTAGGTTCTTAACTCTTTGCCTGTCATCTGGTAGACAGTGATTTCGCCACCTGCGTATTGGTAGTTGTACGCGATGTCTTTGGCTTTGATTGGGCCAACACCAAGCTCTGCATTGTCGTTGTCTATTTGAAGTGCGATGACATTGGCCTTGGGTGCATAGAAGAAGCTCGCTTCTTGGTATAGCGCACTGATGCCTGTGTCTTGAACGTGGACTTGAGGGATACCGCGGATTTCGTTTTCTGGGACTAAATCAACGCCGGTAAGCTGAGCGACAGGTCTATTCGCCATTTCTCGGAGTTGTTTGTGATAAGGCTGGTATAAGTCGTCCATATTCTCATCAGAATCTATGCCTTTAATTTTATAAGTGAAACTGTCTTTGTTGACGAGAGTGAATGTGCCATCGCGCTCTTCAAATTGAAGATCGATACGAGATAGGGCGCGGCCATATTTGTCGGGCTCAGTAATAATAACGCCGTTCACAACGGCCTTATCGATGCGAGTGTGCATGTGACCAGCGACGATGGCATCAAGCTCTGGGTTTGCATTGGCAATGTCGGTGACACCGGTGTCGGCAATGTCATTCTCGTTCTCAATCCCCATATGGGCAACCAATACGATGGCATCCACTTTATCATCAATTTCTTTGACGATTTTCTTCACTTCCAAGGTTGGATTAGTGAAAGTGACGCCTTCTAAACGGTTTGTACCTTGCGCAAAGACCTCTGTCATTGGGGTATCCATTCCGATCACGCCGATCTTAATACCACCTCGTTCTAGAATGGTGTAACCCGGTAAGAATGGGTTTCCGTTTTTGTTCTTAATGTTGCCACCGAGAGACTGCCCTTTAAATTGGGTAACGGCTCTGTTGAGGGTTTTGAGGCCAAAATCGAATTCGTGGTTACCTAAAACCCACACATCGTATTTCATGTGATTAAAGCCAAGCATCATTGGATCAACGGGCTCGTCTTTGAAGGTTTCGACGAAGTTGCCTTGGATGGTGTCGCCAGCGTCGACAAGGATAATGTTAGATTGCTCTTTGCGGATCTCACCAACTTTGGTCGCGATTTGGCTCAAGCTACCACGAGTGTTGAGTTTATCTGCCGCGTAATCCCACGCCATAAAATGACCATGGATATCTGAAGTACCCAGTATCGTGACATCGTGTATGTCGCCATCAGCTGCAAAGGTGGGAAAGGCTAGAGAGAGTAGGATGGCGCTTGATAGTAGGTGTCTTTTCATAAGTATGTTCACATCGTGGTTTTAAGTATGACGCTACCATATAGAATCGAGATTACCTTATGGGTGATCAGTGTCATATTTCTAATGATATAACTCATTGATGTTTCAAATAAATGTGACTCATGACCACCTCGTAACCACTTAAGTTATGGAGAAACGCATTACAACTCTTTGCTGCGTTCTCAAAACTCAATTCCTTGAATCAAACTTTCTAAGCGAATCACTTTTCTTAAACACGACTGTCTTTATTTAAGGTGATTGGATTATCCCGCCATTCCCATTAGTTCTTAGAGCGGTCTTAATATTTCTATTAATAACTATACCTTTAATTTATTGTTATGTTATAACATAACAATAAATGTTGTTTTTGGATGTTCGGTGGGAATTTGAATAAACCTGTATTGTCTGTGCGCGGGCTCTGCGCTGATGGCTTGGCGAACTGGAGAGCCGTCTCCGACGTGACATTTGATGTGAACGATGGTGAATGCGTTGCCATCATTGGCCCCAATGGAGGTGGAAAGTCCAGTTTGCTGAAAGGCATTACAGGCGAATATAAAACCGTCGCGGGTGAGTTGATGTTGTCTGGTATTGCGCTTGGAAGCCTTGAGCGGCAGCAGATAGCCAAGCAAGTCGCGGTGGTTACTCAACATGAGCATGTTGATCCTCGTTTGAGTGTTGCTGAGTATGTTGGCTTAGGCCGAACTCCTCATACGTTTTGTTGTAGCGCCAAAGAGCACAAACGAGCGGTTCAGCAGGCGATGCAAGATGTTGGGCTGATTCACAAAAGCCAGCGGTGCTTTGGTGAGCTATCCGGTGGTGAGCAGCAACGTGCAAGTATTGCTCGCGCCTTTGCACAAGAGCCGAGGCTTTTACTCTTAGATGAACCCACAAACCACCTTGATCCTCTCGCTCGTCTTGAACTTCTGAGCCTAATTAAACAACGTGGCATTGCGTCTGTTGTGGTGTTGCACGATTTACCTTTGGTCGCGCCATTCGCCGATAAAGTCCTGTTGATGTCAGGCCAAAAGATGGTGGCGTTCTCAGCCCCAGAGGCGGTGATGCAAGACCGATACATGATCCCTGTTTTTGGATTGCGTGTTCTCACGTTCAATCATCCTAATCTGTGCAGCACCATCCATCATTTTGAAGCTGCATCAACTCACTCAACTCACTTAACTCTCTCTAATCACTCTTTAATAGGAGCAGCCCAATGAAGTGGCCTGTAATTTCCAGTCTTTTGTTTCTTTTACCTTTCTCTTTTGCGCATGCGACAAGCACTCAATACCCAGTGACGGTTGATAACTGTGGGAGCCCACTGACCATTGAAAAGCGCCCCTCGCGTGCGGTTATACACGACATCAATATGACCGAGATGGCGTTTGCTCTTGGTCTTCAAAAGGAGATGGTGGGCGTTACGGGTATTACAGGGTGGTACAAGATGTCGAGTTCGTTTGAAGAACGTTTAGGTGATATTCCTGAGCTCGCACCTAAGTATCCTTCATTAGAAACATTGATTGCTGCTGATGCTGACTTCTTTTTCGCTGGCTGGAATTATGGAATGAAAGTGGGCGGTGAAGTGACGCCTCAAACACTGAAGCCATACGGGATTGATACCTTGGTACTTTCTGAAAGCTGTATTCATACCCAAAGTCAAAAGGAAGGCGCGACAATGGATCTGCTTTATGGCGACATGCAAAAGCTAGGCGTTATTTTCGACAAGCAAGCAGAAGCCGAGGCTTTGGTAAGCAGCTGGAAAGAGAGAGTTGAAAAAGTAGCAGAAAAGCAGAAAGCATCAGGTAAGCCGAGTCCAAAAGTGTTCTTGTTTGATTCGGGTGAAGATAAGCCTTTCACCGCCGGTAAGTACGGAATGCCAAACGCAATGATTGAAGCTGCTGGTGGCCAAAATATCACTGGTAGCATGGAAGCAAGTTGGGCTCGAACCTCTTGGGAGAATGTCGCTCGTGAAAACCCAGATGTGATTATCCTTCTGGATTACCAATCGGCGAGTGGTGCCGATTCGTTGCAACGTTTCCTCGAAGCCCATCCGTTAATGAAATACACCAATGCGGTAACTTCTGGTCGCTATGTCAAACTGCGTTATGAGCAACTCACCCCTGGGCCTGCCAATATCGATGCCATTGAGAAACTTGCAGAGGCGTTCGTTTCTGAGTGATCGGGAAGGTTGTTATATGAAAGCTTGTTATTGATAAGAGTAGTAGTCCTTTGATTTTATTTGATAAATATCGAGCAGCATGGCTAACAGGTATCACTGCCATGCTGCTCGCCTTCATGATGAGTTTACAATTTGGCTCAGTCCCTTTGTCTTTTAAGGAAGTGATTGTAGGGCTGAGCTCTTTCACTGATCCAACGCCGGATATGACCAGTCGAATACTGATCGATCTAAGGTTACCTAGAGCATTGTTAGCGGTTATCGCGGGTGCAGGGCTGGCGATGGTTGGGGCGTTGCTTCAAACCTCGACACGAAATGATCTGGCGGATCCGTTTCTGTTTGGCTTGTCATCTGGCGCATCTGCTGGTGCGGTGTTGGTGATCACCAAAGTGGGAGACGCTCTGGGTGTTTGGTCACTGCCACTGGCTGCATTCTCGGGTGGTATTGTGTCGGCGACCGCTGTTCTGATTCTGTTTTCGATGCAGAAGAAAAAGGGCAATGACAACTTGATCTTGTGTGGTTTGGCGATCTCATTTCTATTCGGCGCCATCACGAGTTTTTTGATCTATTCAGGCGACCAGAGAGCGGCGAGTTCGATTTTGTTCTGGACGATGGGAGGCTTAGGACTCGCGCGTTGGGATAATTTGATTTTTGCCTTGGCGGGCGTGTTATGTCTGATCGCGTTAATTTTCAAGCGTTATCGCGAGCTTGATACTTTGTTGGTGAGTGAACAGACGACAAGCTCATTGGGGATCAATGTGCACCGCCTACAAAGCGAGATTTTTCTTTGTTGTGCGTTTTGCACTGCTTCGATTGTATCGATGACCGGAGTGGTCGGTTTTATTGGCTTGATGGTACCCCACTTAGTTCGACCATTTTCAGGTGTCACTCACAAGCGAGCTCTGCCTTTGGTTGCCTTATGGGGCGCGGTGCTTTTACTGTTTGGGGATGTGATTAGCCGAACCATATTAGCGCCACAAGAACTGCCAGTAGGTATTGTGACCGCAGCGATTGGCGGGTTATTCGTTCTGTATCTTGTTTGGCGTAAATAGTGTGTGCTCAATTCCACCAAACTATACAGGCAGCAAGATGATCTTGCCGTTCAAGCGTGTGGTTTTCGATTCAATGAGATCAATCGCGGTTTGCACTTCATCGAATGGCAGATAGCGGTCAACGTCGAGTTGAATGTCGTTTGTGATGAAGTGATCTAGCATGGTCGTGAACTTATCACGGCGAACATCTTTACCTTCCGCTTCCTCCCAATAACGTAAGAAGAAGGTTTTGAAATCAATGTCTTGGCTTTTCGCGTATTCGAAGAAGCGAGGCTCGTAAAAATCCAACGACAGCGTCCCATAGTTGATAAAACGCCCTTTGTTGCCAAGGGTGTGAATAAGATCGGTTCCGGGTGAGCCGCCAATCGCATCAAAGGCAACGGTTGGCATCGGCAAGCCTAACGCCTTAATTTGAGAAGCTAAATCGTCGTTTGCATCTAACACCAAACTGGAAGTGGCTAGGCATTGTTCCGGCTGTGATGTAACGACAATGATTTTGAAGCCGAGTGATGCTGATAACTGGGAGAAGATCTTACCGATGGCAGAGCTGCCTGCGTTGATGATCAACACATCTTCTTGGGTCAGCTTAGCCACTTCTGTCGTCAACACCCATGCAGTTAGCGCATTAATGTACAACTGACAGGCGTAGCCATTGTCTAAATGCTGAGGAATTTGGAACAGGTCATCTGGTGATACATCGACATAGTTCTGCCATGTTCCACTGCTTGCCACAAGCACGCGCTGATTCACTGAAAACTCAGCACTGCAGGATTCTACAACCCTTCCTACCGCTTCAAATCCCGGCACTCTCGGCGGCTGGTGGCTATGTTTGTATTGGCCCACACCATAAATCGACAACAGATCACTAGGGTTGATGTTAGTCGCTTCAATTTGTACGCGAACTTTATCTTTGTCTAGTGCCCCTAAAGCGACATGTTCTAACTTGAGAGATTCTTTTGGCTGACCGAAACGGAACTGGCTAATTCGGGTATTTTGCTTAGTGTCAGTCATAGTTCGGGCACCTTTATGGATTATGAGTACTGCATTGATTTTAAGTGTAGCGTGTTCATAAACAATCTTGGGTCGCTAATATTGCTCAACGTCGATGTTGTTGGCAATCGATTGTTCAAATTGAAATTAGTTAACCAAAAGTTGACCAACACCTATCTACAATGATTCCTAGTTTAATAACTGGGAGTTAAGAAAGATGAACGTGCCTGAAGTAATGTCTAAGTGGAAAACATTGCTGGCTCTGACCATGGCCTTGTTTGCTCTTAAGTTTCATCTACTTCTGATCTGGGGGCTATTTTGCTGGTTTTGGGGATGGGAAAATCTTCGTGCAAAAGAAGCCTTCTTTGTTGAACGTATTGAGCTAAAAGAACATCCAGTTTTGTTTACCTTGATCATCATCAGTTGGTTTGTGATGGGAGGGGTATATTTCTATATGGACAATAGAGTCTTTGAGTTTTTTAGCTCTTTGTAGCAAAGCAAAATTTAATAATTAGGATACGTTATGAAAATCTATTTAATTAAAGCGTCTGCTGGCAGCGATTACTCAAAATACAAAGCCTCTACGGGGGGACCTCCACAAAACATCTTTGCCGCCGCTGCTGCGACACCAAAGTGGTACAAGTTAGATATGGTTGATGAGACCATAGGTGCAAAAGCCGACCTTTATAATGATGCTGATTTGGTGGTGATATTTATGTCGACTCCAGATGCTTATCGGGCTTATGAGCTAGCTTCTAAATATAAGAAAAAAGGCAAAACAGTCATACTCGGGGGGTTACATACTCAGTTTAACCCTTTAGAAGCGGCAGTATATGCGGATTGTTTGGCGATGGGAGAAGTTGAGAACTACTGGGTTCAGTTACTCCGTGACGCAGAGTTTGGTTCGCTACAGCCTATTTATGAAAGCTCCGAGCCTGTCGATCTCAGTATGCTCAATCCATACCCAACGAATATCATCAATCCTGAAGCGTACAATTATACATGGTCAGTAGTTGTGACAAGAGGTTGCCCATTTAAATGTAACTTCTGTTTAGTGCCAAGGTTCTTTGATAAGTTCCAGAAAAGGCCAATCGAAAATATCGTCAGCGAGTTAGCGAATCTCAAGACATTAGGTCTTGAGTGGGTTGAGTTACACTCCGACAATCTCACTCATGACCGTGAATATGCTTTGGCACTATTTAAAGCCATTGAGCCGCTTAACATGAGCTTCTATGGGGAAACGACAGTCTTAATTGCTCGTGACACCGAATTGCTTAGTGCTGCGGTGAAGTCAGGGTTCAAAGCTGTATTATTAGGCATAGAAACGCCATCTGAAGAGGCTTTAAAGGCTCAGAAAAAAGGCTTTGTGAAACCATCTAAAATGAAAGAGTACATCGCTGAGATAAGATCTCATGGTATTGAAGTATGGGGAGATTTTTTGTTCGGTTTTGATGAACATGACACTTCTATCTTCAAACAAACGCAGAAGTTCGTCGAAGATATCAAGGTTGATAAGGTGATCCCACACTACATGATTCCGTTTCCCGGTTCGGAGTCTTTTAATCAGCTAGAGCGTGAAGGGCGACTTCTTACTAAAGATTGGTCCAAGTACGATGGTAGCCATCCGGTTTATCAGCCCAGTCGTATGAGCGTTGAAGAGCTAGAGGAAGGCTTGTATTGGATTTGGAGAAAGAATGCGAGCTTGAAAGAACGAGTTTTTGCATGGTTCAATTAAAATTTGTTCTGGATACATGGAATGAAAATCGCGAAGGTTCATAAATAAGTTTTACTATTCGGAATCCCTGACTGAGTCAGTACACTTTAAAGGCTCCATGTGGAGCCTTTGTATCAAGTCTTTGACGTAGCGGTGAAACCTCGCGATCAAAAGCCATAGCTTTGTTTGATTGGATCGCAGACTAGCTTATATTTAGCATCCGCAGCTTCTTTGCCGGCAAATTCTAACATCGCTTCTGAATAACCCATTGCAGTGCCGAACTCTTCCATTATATAAGGATCTTCTTTGACACTCACTGTGCGATCTTTCGATAGCTCGACAATAAACTTAGCGTAATCTTGGTCTTTATCTAAGCCTGCCGCCCAACCAAAACAGTGAGCCGCATCTTGCTTAGGGAATTCGTTAAAATCTTCACCATTCACTTCGGCTAAAGCAGCACCCGAAACAAGTGCTGTAAGTAGTGACATGCTAGTAATTAATTTTTTCATATTGCTTATCTCGAATATTGAATATGAAGGTATCTTATTGCGAGCGCTATGAAATAAATGTGAACATATTTGTTATTATTTTCAAGTCATGTAACTGTTTTAATCTCTTACGAGCAAAGCATTGATTTTAAGTGTAGCGTGTTCATAAACAGTCTAGGATCGGTAATCTTGTTCAACATTGATGGAGTTGGTAAGCAATCGTCATCGACGTAGTCGACATAATCGGCCGCAGAATCAAAGATCAAGATATCCAAGGCCAAACGATCCAATCCGTATCTACCTCGATGGATCATATCCGCTGAAAAAACCAATAAGTCACCGGCGGCTAATGGTATCTGCTTACCACCAGAGATGTCATCGCTGCTCACTTTGCCGTTTTCTTCTTGGCGAACATTGTACTCTTCTTCGTTGTCCCAACGCTTGTGTGTGCCAGGGATAAGTTCCATACCTGGCTCATCAAAAATGGGCACTCGCAGATGCAATACCTGGGTTTCCATGATGACTTTCATCTGGTCATCAATGTCGTAGTCGTATTGACAGTCACGATGCCAGAAGTCTTTTTGTTGCGGATTTACCGGGTTGAAGAACAGCTGTGTATTCATGAATGCTGGTTTGTTTGGAATCACCGCATCAACCACGTCCATCACTTGCTTCGAGCTGATGAAGTCGAAAAGCACGCTTCTATCGTCGGCGAGCAAATATTCGCTTCCCGTAATTAAAGACGAGTTAAATGCTTCTTCTTTATAGAATTCTTCGTTGTCTGCTTTCCATGATTCATGGAATTTCAGCACGACTTTTCTAAGCGATGCAATTTGAGCTTCATCGAAATAATTTCTGATAACAAAGTAACCATGTTCGTCGTAACGGTCACTTAATTGTTGGCTGTTTTCTACCACTGATTACCTTCGTTCATTCTTTTCTGTGCAATAACTAGGGGCTGTTGACCTTTCGTGGTTAAATTTTGTTCGGATGGGGACGCCTAGTCAAAATCGTTTTAGGCGCGGCGAAGAGTATGTAGCCTAGTCATTCTAAGCAAATATTCTTCAACAAAGCATAAAACGATTTTAGCCGAACCCTTCGGGCAGCTCTTGTGGTTCATTTCTACTGCGTTATCGGCTTTTCATGTAGGCCAGCTACACGTCAAAGCCTCTTCCTTGTATAAATTTTCCACAAGATGCTGCAAAACCCAGCTCGAAAGGTCAACAGCCCCTAGAGATTTCTTGGGCGCATAATGCCAGACAGTCGTCATTCAACCAAGTAACGAGTGCAGAAGCCTGTAGATTTCGTGATGCTATGAAGCCATGTGTGGACGAGTTTTACATGCCTATCCAGATCATGGACTCATGCGACAAGAATCTCTGCATATGTGATCTATCCCTTATTTTATAAAATATAAAGATTCATATGGTTAATGTTTTTGTGGTTTGTATGATTATTAACCATGTTGAGGTTTGGTTGCGTATGGAAGATAGAAAATCATGGATGGTTTTTCGCTGGATATGAGAACACTTAATTTTATTATTATTTTGTTCTCTTTCATTTACTGTATTGGCTTATTGTTATTTCAATTCACTCAACAGCCAATTAAAGGGCTCTCAATCTTTTCCATTTCAATATTTGTTATCGGAACTGGGCCGTTGATGTTGAGCCTAAGAGGGGAGTTCCCTGATTGGGTCACTGTTATTGGTGCCAATATGGTCATTGCGCTTGGTTTTCATCTTGCCTTGTATAGCTTATGTCTGTTTCGAGAATACTCTCTCAAATGCACCTACCTCAGTAGTCTAATGATGTTGGCTCTTTTGCCATGTTTTATTTACTTCACGTTCTATGAGCCTTCCATCAAGGCTCGAATTATCCTCATTAGTTTATATCTGGCTTTTGTGACTCTTTGCACTGCCTTTGCGGTATTAAAGGGCCGGCGTGATGACTTGACTCTAGGTATTCGGATGATGGCCTTGTCATTTACGATATATGGCGGGTTTATGGTTTTTCGAGTCGTGGTGACACTATTCTCCGCTGAGCTCCAGGATTTCATGGCGGCCACGCTCATTCATCAACTTGCCTTTTTAGTGAGCATCGTTCTTATTGTGTCGATGAGCTTTACAATGCTTTGGCTGATTAATGCAAGGTTGCTTAGTTCTATTCACGAACTGTCCTACAGCGATCCTCTAACGGTACTGGGAAACCGCAGAGCATTAGATGAGATAGTTCCAGTTATCATGAAGCAGGCGGAGACTGCGCCTGTCAGTGCCATTATGATGGATATTGATAACTTTAAGTCGATTAATGACCAACACGGACACATTGTGGGTGACCTCGTGATCAAGTCTTTTGCTGAAATGGTTCAAAGTGCGATAAAAACATCACCCAAAGCCAGTGCGTTTCGTTTTGGCGGAGACGAGATAATGATTTTATTGCCCAATGTTAATTTCCTACAAGCACAGGCTATTGCTTGTAAGCTGCGATTGTCTATTTCAGAGATCTCAGCAGTGCAAGGAAATGAGATGTTTCTGACGTCGAGTTTTGGTGTTGCTCAGCTTCACCCACATGAGAGTTGGAATGGGTTTATTAGCCGAGCCGACAAAGCGTTATATCAAGCGAAAACAAACGGTCGCAATATGACTTCAATTTGTCCTAGTCATATTAACCAACTCGCCACTGCCACATAACCAATACTGCTGCGATAGAAAGCAAGATGAGCGCAAGAATGTCTTTGCGCGCGATGCTTTGCCCTAACCAGAAGTAGGATATTAACACCATGAAGATCACTTCGACTTGTCCAAGCGTCTTTACGTACGGCACGGCTTGAAGCGACATCGCGCTAAACCAACCCAGAGAACCGATAACACTCGCTAAGCTTGTCATGATGACCAGTTTAGATTTCTTGAATATCTGGCGCAGCGTGTCTCGCTCTCTGAAAAAGAGATACGTACAGATAATGCATGTCTGAAGAGTTATCACCAGAAACAGCACCCAAGCAGCGCTGTGAGGGAAGGGCAGCCCTATGCTCAAGCTTGCTTCACGTACCCAAAGAGACGTTAAAGCAAAAGCGGTACTACACGCCATACCTAACAAAAATACTTTCGGAGACAAGCTTCGCCAACCAGAAGAACTACTCATGATTAGTACGCCTAACGTGCCAATAAGCACGCCGACCCAACCTGTTAGTGTCAAAGCAGTACCAAAAAACAATACGGATAACACAGCAGATACGGGGGCTTCACACTTGGCTAAGCCTGCTCCTATCGCATAGTTTTCGAGCTTAAATAACATCACCATTAAACCCGTCGCGAGGATCTGCATAATGGCTGCTGCAATAATGTAGAAAACAAACTCACCCGAAAAATCAGGTGTGGATACTGGCTTCCATTGATAGAGGGCGCACAGATAAATTAAGGCGATTGGGCCTGCCCAGATAAAACGCGCCAGCGTCACACCAGCAACACTCATGGTGCCACTTAACTTGCTTTGAAAGGCATTGCGCCAAGATTGGCTAAAGGCGGCAAGGAGAGTAAAGGCTATCCAACTAAATGACATGACGCTTCCGTGTGTTATATAAAATTATGATTATATTAACAAATTTAACCAATAGAAGAAGGGGCTTGTTTGTTTATTGAGCGTCCATTTTCAGGCGGTAGTCTATTTGGGTAAATCAGAACTTTGTGCGAGCTAACCTTTGAAGAGTTAGCTCATTGAACTTCAACACAATATAGCTAGCCGCCTCAAAAAATGGGCTCTTTTCGGTTCTTGAAATAGAACAGTGCGCTTATCGAAATGAACAGTAAGGTGAAGTAATAGAAAAACGAAGACAGTGAGGCCAAGAAGGCAAGGTTCTGCTCTATTTCTTGTTCGGTGTAGCCCAGAGACACCAACTTATAGTAGTAAGCGTACAAAATGCCGATCAGCCCATATCCGAGATTAAACATCAGGCCTTTAAAGCTGAGGACTGTGGCTCTGTTGTGCGATTCGGTCTTTTTATTCAGGTGGTAGCTAATGAAAATGTTCATCGTCATGATGATAAAAATCAGCACTAGTGCTGGAATTACCCCGTAAATCGACCAACCTAAACTGATCCAGTAATAAGTCGCCATGCTTGCTAAACCCATGACCAAAGTGAAGGTTTTAGGCTCAATGCTCTCTGCTAATCTTCGGCTTTGCCCTGCCAATATAATCTTAAGCAAGCTGATACCCGCACCAATAAAACCAAAGTAGATAATAGGAATATCAATGGCCAGATAGTATTGGCTGTTCATGGTTAGGAACATGCGTGAGGTGTGTTCGAATAGGCTGTAGTAGAGCAAGATGAACAGCACGTAAGGCGTAGCAAATACCCACTTACCCGCATCGATCGTCAATTTAAGACTTGAGATGGTGGTTGCCAATTTGGTTTGGTCGCTTGGCATCACCTTTTTCTCTTCGCGCATATTAATCGCGGCATAGATAGCGATCATCGCTACAAATAGGGTGGCGAACACAGGAATACGCATCAGATCTTTAGTGCTTTCTGGTTCGGCTAGTCCAAGGAAATGAAAGATGTTCGTCATAAAATTTACGTCGTACATCGCCGCACCAATTAGTGTGACAAAGATACCGACCGTTGAGGCGACACGAAGCTGGATTTGCAGCACTCGCGGCCACAACTCTTCATTGCCTTGTTCTTTTAAGGTGTCGTAAGCCAATGCCTCGTCGGCGCCGCTGGCCAGTGCCATCGCTAAGCCACTGAGAATCCGGTTAATCAGAAAGACAATGAACACCAAGTCGGGGTTGCCGGTTGGTACTAGCGCGATCATTGCGATCTCAACAAACATCACAATCGAAGACAACACCACCAGTTTCTTGCGGCCCAAGGTGTCGGCGAACGCGCCCGACGGCACTTCAGCAAGTACAATAGTGGCTGCCCAAACTACATTGAGCATCGCGAATTGAGAAAGGGTTAGCCCGTAATCTAAATAGAGTAGGGTGAATATAGGGTAGTAAAAACGCGCAAAGTAGCTGCTTCGAAACATTAAGAAGTAGCGGACATTGGGAATGTTAAGGATCTCTTTGAGCGTCATGATAATTTCAGTATTTTAGATAACACATCATTATGTATAACCCTTTTACTCTTTTAAATCATGGAATTGTTGCCAAATCCCTAAAATATCTGATTTAGGTGATCTTCGAGTTCATGGTTCATAGTGGGTTATAGGTTTCTGTTCTTCAAATCACTTCCCCCCATTCATTTAGTTTGTGCTGCTCGTTTCAGCTTGTTCGACTGATTTTGGTGCAAGATCGAACTTCTACAACGTCGCTCTCGCATTTATATCTTATTGTATGATTTAATTGTTGGTAGTAATGATACGCAATGAATCCAATGTAATTGAGGAAGCGAGCATGATCTTAGAGTCATTCAGTCTGGAAGGTAAAGTAGCGATAGTGACGGGCTGCAACACGGGGCTTGGGCAAGGTATTGCATTAGGCCTAGCGGAAGCTGGTTGTAAGGTTGTCGGTGTTAACCGAACAGAACCTGAAGAGACTATTGAGAAAATGAGTGCAGCAGGTCATTCGTTCCTAAACGTGAGTGCTGATCTTCTCGATCAAGCGTGCATTCCAGAGGTTATAGAGCGCACTTTGGCTGAGTTTGGCCAAGTCGACATTCTCGTGAACAATGCAGGAATTATTCGCCGCCAAGATGCTATTGAGTTCTCAGAGCAAGATTGGGATGACGTAATGAACGTGAACACTAAGACTGTGTTCTTTATGTCTCAGGCTGTTGCAAAGCAGTTTAAGGCTCAAGGCACTGGCGGAAAGATCATTAATATTGCATCGATGCTCTCATTCCAAGGTGGCATTCGAGTTCCTTCCTATACGGCTTCAAAAAGCGCTGTGATGGGAGTGACACGTGCGATGGCGAACGAATGGGCGCGCGACAATATCAATGTGAATGCGATAGCACCCGGTTATATGGAAACGAACAATACTCAAGCTCTGCGTGAAGATGCTGTGCGTAATCAAGCGATTCTTGAGCGTATTCCGGCTGAACGTTGGGGTAAACCGCAAGATATCGCAGGTCCTTGTGTGTTCTTAGCCTCATCAGCATCGGATTACATTAACGGCTATACCATTGCTGTTGACGGTGGTTGGTTAGCTCGTTAACTGACCTTGTAACAAACACGGTTAAGAATTTTAAATTTGCAGCAATCTTGCAGGAGAACATAAATGAAAATCGCACTAATGATGGAAAACAGTCAGGCAGGTAAAAATGCCATGGTTGCAGCTGAGCTAGAGTCAGTGGCGGGTGGCATTGGTCATGATGTTTTTAATCTAGGTATGACCGACGAGAATGATCACCACTTAACGTATATCCACTTAGGTATCATGGCTAGTATTCTCATCAACTCAAAGGCTGTGGACTTTGTTGTGACGGGATGTGGAACAGGGCAAGGTGCTTTGATGTCACTGAACCTGCATCCGGGTGTGGTTTGTGGCTACTGCCTAGAGCCATCAGATGCGTTCTTGTTTAACCAAATCAACAACGGTAATGCTCTCGCTCTCGCTTTTGCTAAAGGCTTTGGCTGGGCTGGTGAACTCAACATTCGTTATATCTTTGAAAAAGCGTTCACAGGCGAGCGTGGTAATGGGTATCCACTAGAGCGAGCTGAACCACAACAGCGTAACGCAGCACTGTTAAATGAGGTGAAAGCCGCAGTGGTCAAAGATAACTTTATTGATTCGCTAAGAGCAATCGACCAAGAGCTCGTGAAAACAGCGGTTGGCAGTGAGCGTTTCCAACAATGCTTGTTTGATCATTGCCAAGACCCAGACATTGCAGACTACGTTCGTTCACTTTTAGATTAAACCTATCAAGGTCTTACCCGGTTATTAGTGAAGATAGAAAAGAAAAAGAGGAGCTCTGAGGCTCCTCTTTTCTTTTGCTCTATGAGCCTGTTAGTTTTTAGACGCATAGATAAATGATCTGTGATTCGCTCTAGATGATCAGTCCACACGCTTAAAGTTAGGCAACAAGGTTTCAGGCTGCTGCTCTACAAACGCTTTGCTTGGTGAGTAAGCGCGGAAGTAAACAAACCAGTTTTCATCTTCTCGGGTTTGCACCCAATTCGCTTCATTTACACCAGCAGGCTTAGTTGGCGAGAAGTGGAAGGTGTAATTGCCTTGCGCATCTTTAACTGTCCCTTCAATGTTAGAACCCACGTCGGCACGCTCAATATCGTTGTCGATGATGGCGCGGTTCTCTACGTTGTAGACAGTAATTGTCCAGAACAAATCGGCGAAATTTACATCTCCATCTAGCGTCAAAGTATAGTGGTTACTGCCATTTAGCCCTTTGCCATTGTCGTCACGGTAGTTGTCTAGGTAAATCTGACCCCAGCCGCCGTTCTCAAATCCATGCATTGCGATGTCGTTAGTGACGGCTTCATAAAACCAAGCTGCGCGTCCATCGAGGTCCATACCATAGTGACGGTCTTGGTTTGGTGTTGAAGCCGTTGCGATTTCCCACGAATTCCCTTCTTTACCGTAAGCCGCATGTGGTAGACGTTCTGTTTTGTTGAAATCGATGTTTTTGACCATAGCTTCACCCATGATTACAGCTTGTTCTAAGATGTCACGCTGCTGAGCTGATGGAGTAAATGCTTTGCCTTTTTCAATACCTAATGGGCGTAACATGTCGTGCATTATGCGGTCGCGCTCTGCTACTGGCTCAGCTTGAATGGCTTCATTCAACGTTTCCCAAAATGCCATACCACGTGGGTGCTTAGCATCGTCACCACGTTCAGGGAAGTTTACGCCTTTGCTACTGAGCGGCTTGCCGTTAAGGTCAGTAATTTTTAATGCTTCTAAGTCTTTCATACGTTGCTGATCTGATTTAGCCATTAAGCGAACACCCAAGAAAACATAGTTGGTGTCTGACTCAAAAACCTTAGCGCCTTTTGGCAGGTTGCTCGGTGTTTCAGACCCTTTGGCTTTTACCACGTAGACGCCCGGCTCAGTCATCTGAGAAATACCGATTTGCCACATGGTGTGTACTGCGCCGCGCAGTTCATTTGTTGGGATTTCTATAATAACGGGCTCTTTTTCTACGTTAAACCAAGTAATCGCGTAAGGCGTAGAGGTATTGTAAGTTAAACCTCCTAGCTTAGATTCATGAGACTCAACATAAGTAATTTGACCATCCTCTGCACCCATGTCGGCATAGGCTTGTTTCCATGCGTAGTTTGACACCAAAGGCACGGACCAAATGTAAGCTTGTGACGCGCGTTGATAGTCCATCAGTTCAAACAGTTTTGCTGAGCTTTCTTGTGTTGGAATGCCATGAAGAAAGTCGGTTTCGAAAGTAAAGTCACCTGCTCGCGTTTGGATCGTTTCTGTCGCATCACCGTTGCCTGCTATCGCTGTGGCTGAAAACAAGGCTGTTACAAAAACTAGCATGGCAGCTGAGCGTAATGGGCAAGTGAAACTACCAACAAAGGCTTTAGATATCATATTCATAATGTGTCCTCAAAACTCAAAATTATTCGTCAAAACGGGAATGGCTCGTCGAACAGAAATCATTGGTTCAAACTGAAAGAGCTCATCCAAGCAGAAAGTGACTGCTTAAAACTGATAGTTAAATTCGATGCGGTGATCACCGTCTTCGATACTGGTGTTTTCTGTCCAATTTGCAAAATAACGAACGTTCGCCCTTGGGTTAATCTGGTAGCTCGCAGCAAACTCATGTGCGAGTACAGAATCACTGCCCTCGAATCCATAATCTTTGAAAGTTGATGAACCAGACATCGTGCCTAAATACATAGGGTTATAGTTCAACCAAATCTTGTCGGTAAGTTGCATTTTTGCGTACATACCCGCCACGTAGAAAGTACCGTGCATGTTGTAGCGATCACGAAGTTGATCCGCGTCGAGGTTGCCTCCAGAGCCTTCAACCAACTCCTCACCTGCAGCAACACCAACACCCGCAAGCGGATAGAAGTTAAACATGCCCATTTGTGGAAGAGCCTGTATAAAGCTGTATGACGCACTACCTTGATTACTATCGAAATCCCAAGACATATCGACTTGTGTGCCTCGACCATTGGTTAAGTCTACGCCGAAGTTTCTGAAACGAATCGAATCGATACTGTCATCTGCGCCTCGGTTATTCCAACCAATGGCTTCACCAGCGATGCCTTTGACTTCGAAGACATTCATACCCATGGTCGTATCGCTACCAGTGTCATAGGTTTGCCCGATTTTCAGGTTTAAGCCTTTGTCTGTGTAACCGAAGCCACCTTGTGTATAGACGGCTAACGGATCTGACATATCTTGAATTTCGGCTTCTTCCGCGAACGCGACACTCACCAGAAACAAAGGAGTTAGAGAAAGGATTGAACGTTGTAATAACATAGATGCCTCATAAATTTATCTCACTACATCCGTGTACTGCGTGAAGGTGAGGTAACTATACAAAGTGGACATCGTTAAGTTAATTCATATAAACTTAACCATTCGTTAAGTAGTGGTTTATGGTTTGGGTATGAAACTGAATAATGTCGATTTGAACTTATTGAAAGTGTTTGTGGTGGTGTATCAGGAAAAAAGCTTGCGCAAAGCAGCTGAAAAGCTGTTTGTCTCGACACCAGCGGTAAGCCAAAGCGTCAAAAAGCTTAAGGAATCGTTAGGTGAAGAGCTATTTGTTTTGTCCAATAAGCAGTTTCTCCCGACGCCTTATTCTGATGAACTGTATCGACGTGTATTTCCACTATTGGACGGGTTGGTCACGGCGATAGAAGAGGGTAAACAGTTTACTCCTGCCGAACTAAGCGAAGATTTTAAGATAGAGGCGAACCCGCACCTTTTGCCTTGGTTAACACCCTCTCTGTTTCATCAACTCTCAGATGAAAGTCCACTTTCGAGGTTGATTAGTCATACTAGCTCCCAAGATTCACTGGAAAGACTTAAGAGTGATGAGATTGATTTTGTTATTCACTTTGAAGCTGAAAACCAGCCCGCCGAGATCATTGCCGTGCCTCTCGTGACCCTAAAATTTGTATTGGCAGTAAGAGTCGACCATCCTTTTAAAGAGGATGTAGCACAGATAGATGATTTGTTGTCCTTTCCATTTGCGCATGTAGACCTTGCTTACTTCGACCAAAACAAACACTCGCGATTGGAAGAAGAAGTTTTAAGCCAAGGTAAATCGATTAATATGGCGCTTCGAACGACGTCAGTTATTGGGTTAATAGAAACGATTAAGCATTCCAATATGATCGCACCCTGCATGCCTCCGGTGATCGAACAGCACAAGGGAGTATTGCGCTCGATTGTGATTGAAGGATTAGAAGAAGATGCAGAGAAAATGGAGGTATTTGCCTATCTTCATAAGAAAAACCAACACTCTGCCAAATACAAATGGTTACTGGATTTGATCGAAACGGCGATGGTTGAAGCCAACCATCAGTAAGCTTTAACTGTGATTGTTTTTAATTGATTCAATGAGTTGACCAAAAAAAATGCCCTCAATACATCTCTTGAGGGCATTTTTTATTAACTATTTAACTATTTAACTATTTAACCATTGATCCGCTTTACCGTAGCCAGTTATTCACTTTCTGTTTCTTTAGAAGCGCTTGACGCCCAGCCTTTCTCTAGCCAGTTGTCCAGTACGTGTTGCAGTGCCTTCAAAGAGGTTGGCTTCTCTAGGCGACCATCCATCAGTTTGCTGATCATTTCTAACTCGTGTTGTCCTGATTCGCCAGACAAAGCAATAATTGGCGTTTGAGGAGAGCGTGCCTTGATAATTTGGCTTGCGTCAAAACCATTCATTATCGGCATTTGTACGTCCATTAAGATCAAATCGACCTTGTGTGTTTTGAACAGTTCGACGGCATTCTCACCGTTTTTGGCTTGTAAGCTATTGACGCCAAGTCGACTCAAGTACATTTGAACAAGCGTGCGTTGTACTTCTTTATCATCGACGATCAGTACGGTTGGAGCCAAATGATTCCCTGGGGTTAGCGTGCTTGTTGGTTCTGAATTTTGCGTTGCCGCTTGGTTGTCTGGCTTAGCGTCTACGTTGGTTTTGTTTTCAGTTGCGGCTTGGTTACTTTTCCAATCATTGAAGTAAGGTGTACGAAGCGCGTCTGCTTTGGGTGCATTGGGCACAACAGGGAAGTACAGGTGGAACTCAGTAAACTCGCCAAGTTTGGAATGGCATTCAACTTTGCCACCAAATGAACGCATCACACGTTGGCAGTAGCCCAAACCTAAACCACTACCACCGCTTTTTTGGTAAGAGAAGAAGTCATCAAAGATTTTATGAACAATGGCTTCGTCAATGCCGGGGCCGGTATCACGGAATGTGAGGACGTTCTCGTAAGCCCCTGTTTTGGTGCTGATCTCAATTTGGCTGTCTGGATAAGAGTCAAAGTAGTAGATCGCGTTACGTATCAGGTTGAAAATAACGAAGTTGAATAGGGTTTCATTCAGTTTTGCCACAAAATCAGCATGTTGTGGTAAACGAATTCGCTCAATGATCTTCTCGTTCTCAAAGCCATAATGACTGACGGCTTGATCCACGGCCTTGTGGATAGAGGTCATGGTGATTGGTCCATGCTCAGGTGAGCTGTCACTGACTTCTCGCAAGATGATATCAATCAGCTGTCGACCACGTTGAATCGCAGCTTGGCCGTTCTCAATATCAAGTAAGATCTGTTTCGCTGGTGCTTGATTATCAATGTGCTGTTTTAGTAGTTCAAATTGTAATTGCACTTGAGCCAGTGGATTACGCATTTCATGAGCGATTGAGTTAGCAAGGGCACGACTTTGGCGGATGCGTCTATCGGCTTCGATAGTGCTTTGTACTCGAGTTAACAAGGTTTGCAGGGCAGAGATCTCTTCGTTAGAGAACATCTGATCGTTGCTCTTGTGTGATGATACTAACAAGTGCGTGACCGATTTCCCTTGGCCAAACAGAGGCATCACCAAGGCGGTATCGTTGGAGCTCATCTTGTCATACAGGGCTTTGATTGAGCGCTTGGCTGGCGCTGTATAATCAAGCTCCTGAGACAACTCATCGAACACTAAAACGGACTTGTTAGTAGACAGATAATCTTCGTAGAAGGTTTCGTTGTAGTTGCTGTTAACTAGACGTAGCTTATCTTCTGGAATTTGCAGTAGGCTACCCAAACGACGCATTGCATCATCAATTGAAAGCTTGAAATCCTCTTCTAGCGCGAGGATCTGTTGTACTGGCGTTTTCTTGTTTCCGTAGATAAAGAAGGAGGCGTAGTCGCTCACACGTTTGTAGAGTAAATGCCAAGTGATGCCGATAACTGCGCAGATCGGGATAGCAATGAGCCATTGGTTATCGTCTGTCAGTGGGATAAATATCGCGCCAAAAGGTATCACCAAAATTGCACACACCAACAACGTATTTAGGCTCATGTACGCAAGGTATTTCACGCTATAGAAGCGAGAGGTCAGTAGAGCATAGCCAACGAACAACATCTCACTGATCGACAAGGCGGGTGGCAGCCAAGTGAGTGAGAAGTCACGCAAGAAGTAGGTCATACCTAGATGGATTGTCGCAGTAGACAGCATGAACACTAAGATGCCCGCGATCATGTAGTTGGTTTTGGCTAAGGTAAGCTTGCTGCTGTTGGCGCGCATGGCCACGAGGTTGAATAGCGTCAGGACAACGAAGCTGATCATCCCGATAAAGAAGTACGGTGTGTGTGTGCCAAACTCGATCACGAACTGGCTTGGGCCAGCAATCGTGACATGTTCAACGGTTAACCCCGGACTTAAATTGATAAAGAAGGAGTAGACAGTCAGTGTGACAAAAATGGCTTGCTGCCACGCATGAACCTTACCATTACGTTGTTCGGCTGCGAGTTTGCACGAGAAGTAATAGGCAAAGGCAAACGCAAAGAAAGAGGCGAGGTTGGCAAACTTTGCCGCGAACACAGCGGCCGAGGCCCCAAGTTCTGGCAATAAATCGGTATGGAAATAGGCGTTGCTACTGATCCACGCAACAATACAGATCGAATAGGCGATGTACGGGGCATGGTGTGTCCCCGCAATGACTTCGTTTTTTTGTTTTAGGCGGTAGCAATAATAGAGCAACCACATAACAACCACAGCCACGGTAGCAAGCAGCGTGATTGCTTTTGCATAGATGATCGCCTCTAGGCCAAAATCAAACATGTTCATCCTTTCTTACCGAACTCGGTTTTAATACTGCCCTTACTTTTTTTTCTGAGATCGTTTTTGCTGAGATTGTTTTTTCTGCAGAGCTCAATTTTTCTAGTGAGCTTAGCTTTCGGCTCTCACGCACTGCGCTTTTGTAGCTGCGAAAATCGACGTCATTGAATGCTTTTGCCATCATCTCGAAATTCCAGAACCCACGATAAATTGTTGTGCCGTCATCATTTAATTCGCAATACCCTGAGTGGAAGTACGCATTGGGTTCAATAGTTTGATAAAACTGAAGCATGAAAGGTTGCTCGATAATAGTGAAACCGATTTTGTACCCTATTTGGTGTAAGACACTCATCAGCTCTTTTTGAGCAAGATAGAGGAAATAGAGCTTTTGTTGAGTCTTGCCACTGACTGTCAGACGCAGTACTTCACATAGGTCGTGTTTAGCCGACAATTGTAACTGGAATTGCTGGTCAAATTCTGGCAGAGAGTAACACTTTGACAGTGTAGGCGGTGTGAAAAGTTGTAGCTTCGCCAGTTCGTCGTAACCGTGATTGGGTAAACAGTAGTGCCATTGCTCATTGCTGAACGGGGGCGCGTAACTTAACCACGTATCACTCTTTGACCAATCTTGAATCAGCGCAGAGGAAACCAGTGTCGGAAAGGCTTCATCAACTGGATGTTTGAGTAGAATAAAATGCTTACCTGACTGAGAAAGGTGTAATAAAGGCAGCATCTCAAACCATTTCTCGCCCTTGATGAACACCTCAAGATTGCTTAAAGCAATGGCATCGCTGATTGACATTCCTTGTGGGTGACAGGGCGTTTGCACTACAAGTTGAGCATCTTCGATGTGTTCAACGATTGCACCGTAGTAGGCACTATCTTTAATGGGCAGATCAACAGAAGAAGGGGACTTGGTGTTCAATGGTGATTTTGCTTTGATTGCGGCAATTTCACATTCACACCAAAAATCTAACCAATGCATGTAGCACTGGCCTACGGCCTGCTCTAGAAGAACAACCTCTGCAGATAGTGTGTTTGGATAGCGCAGAATCAGATCGCGGTAGTCCATCACCTCAAACAATACCGAATAGCTTTTGTTTTGATGCTCAGGGAAAAGCAATTCTAATTGGCTTCTACGATATTCAGTCACGCTTTGGAAAAGAGCAGTGCGCTCTTGTGGCTGATAAGTATTGATGACGAGCTCTATCAGCGCTCGCTGTTTTATTTCGATAGACAGACTGCTAGCCAACAGTGAGCCTAAAGACGACGTTATTTTCATTTGATTAACCGAACCTAGCCTAGGTTTATATAATTATTTTTATTCGATCTGCACTGTCTACAGGACACAAATTTTTTAGTATTTTTTTGAGTCATGTTACTTGGAGCGAGTCTGTCGTAACTTTACTTGAGCCTATTACTTGAGGGATAAGTTGCATAATCGGGCAAGATTCTACTACTTGCACGGCCCCTTAACAACATAGGCTTGTCATATATTGACTAAATCATGTAAGAATAAAATACATTACTATCAACAGTTTGTGTTGGATGTTCCTGTATTTGATCCAAGTGTAGTTAAGTCGAGCATAAACTTTTGAATTTATAAAATAACGTGAAATATCTATTTTTTGAACCAATCTCATAAATCATATGCAAGTAAATTCACCTTGTTAGTTGTAAGGAATATAACGGCGACCCTAAATATACAATTAACTAATGAGTGTCGTATGTCTCATCCCCGTTTATTCCCCCGTCATCGTTTGGCACTTGCTTGCATGATCGCCAGTGTTTCTAGTTTTTCTTTTGCCGAAAATCAATGTGATGTTGCTGATCTTCAACAGGCATCTGATCTTGCTTCTTCAGTTTCAGCAGCAGACAACGCTTGTTATAGCGCTTGGTTCTCGGCAGATGAAAGTTCATTGAACAATATCTACAGCGAAGCGAGCTTAAGTCGCATTCAATTTACGCTGAACCTAGAAATAGCCCGTTATCGAGGCGAACCTGAACAAGCTCGTAGGCTAGAAAACCTTGGTGAGTTTGTTCGTGCGGCTTATTACGTTCGCTATAACGCGCAAGCACAAGACTTCAGTGAAGCGTTGAGCCAGCGGTTTGCTCAGTCAACCATTGCCTTCCTTACTAATCCTAATGCGCTAAACCAAGGTCGTGAACAAGTTGGCGCAATGAAAAGCCTGACGCTAATGGTTGATAACGTAAAGCAACTGCCACTCACAATGGATGCACAACTTGCGGCACTGAGTCACTTCAATAGAGAGACCGCGCAAGACTCACAATGGGTCGACGGGCTAAACAATCTGTTTCGAGCAATGGCTGGTCACGCGGCTAGAGATGATTTTTACGATTATATGGCGAGTCATACTCAGCATATCGATACACTTGCAGCGTTCGCTCGTGATAACTCATGGGCACTGGATACTGATGCCGGCTTTCTTGTTTATAACGCAGTCCGTGAAACAGGTCGCTTGCTTGCAAGCCCAAATAAAGAAACTAAAGACAAAGCGTTGCGAGTTATGCAGCAAGTGATGGCACAAAACCCGCTTGGCAGTGAGCACGACAAACTTTGGTTAGCAGCGGTTGAGATGATGGGGTATTACGCTCCTGAAGGCTTAAACGGATTGGATCTTGAGCAAGCAAAACGTGATTTAGCGATGCGTGTTCTACCTAATCGTCATGAATGCCAAGGGCCTGCCATTATTCGATCTCAAGATTTGAGTGCGTCACAAGCCATTGAAGCGTGTGATGTGTTGGCGGCCAAAGAAGCACAGTTTCATCAAGTGGCGAATACGGGCCAACAACCTGTAGCCGACGATAACAACAACCGCGTTGAAGTGGCGGTATTTGGCAGTAAAGGCAGCTACACCGATTACTCTGCATTCTTGTTTGGAAACTCCACCGATAACGGCGGTCAGTATTTAGAAGGAAACCCTGCTGAAGTGGGTAACGTGGCACGTTTCGTTGCTTACCGTTACGCCAATGGCGATGACCTTTCTATTCTCAATTTAGAGCATGAATATACTCACTATCTCGATGCGCGCTTTAACCAGTATGGTTCCTTTAGTGACAATTTGGCTCATGGCTATGTAGTGTGGTGGCTAGAAGGTTTTGCCGAGTTCATGCATTACCAGCAAGGCTACGATGCCGCGATTAATTTGATTGCTAGTGGAAAAATGAGTCTGTCGGATGTGTTTGCGACCACTTACTCCCACGATTCTAATCGTATCTACCGATGGGGTTACCTAGCGGTGCGCTTTATGATGGAAGAACACCCGCAAGACGTGGAAAGCTTATTGGCATTGTCTCGTTCTGGTCAGTTTGCCGAATGGGCGCAGCAAGTGAAAGTGTATGGGCAACAATACAATGGTGAGTTTGAGCGTTGGTTAGAATCTGTCTCAACCGAGTCTGAAATACCAAACCCGGATCCGAATCCAGGAGAGCCAACTGATCCCACCGAGAAGTTCACTGTGCTTGTCGCGAACCAAAGCGTAGTGCTGAGCGGAGAGGCGTATAGCGAGCAGTTGTTTTATGTTGATGTGCCAGAAAACACCAAGCATTTCGAGGTTTCTATTGAAGGTCATGCTCTAGGACAAAGCCAAGGTGATGCTGACCTCTACGTGAGTTACAACAAACAGGCGCATTACTATGATTTTGAATTCAGCCAATATGGTAATGGTAGCAATGAGCATGTGACGTTTGAACCAGAGGCATCAGGTTATATCAAACCGGGACGCTACTACATGAGTATTGCGGGGCGTACCGATTTCAATGATGTGGCACTGTTGGCTTCGCTAGAAACAGAAACGCCAACACCACCAACACAAGAACAAGATGATTTAACGCCTGTAGTATTGGAATCCGGTCAGGCTCAAGTATTGACTGTGCACCAACGACGTTATGCAGCAGTCTATGTACCACAGGGCGTACAAGAGGTTCGAGTGTGGTTGAACGATAAGAATACTGAGCAACCAAATCGAGGCAACGTTGATCTGTTCGCCAGTCACTCATATTGGCCAACGGCAGAGCAACATGACTATGCGTCTGATTACCGTGGTAGCAATGAGTACCTACAAATCCCTGTAACAGAAGAAGGATATGTGCACTTCTTACTCAGTTCAGAACAGCAAGGGGATGATGTCGAAATGTTGGTGTACTTTCATTAAGACACTAACCTCAATGGCTTTTTATCATCAATGATATTTAAGCCATTGAGATAAAAAGCTGAGCATGAGTGCTCGGCTTTGTTTTTCTGACAGTGTTCTGTGTTTAGGGGATCGTTACAGCATAATTTCTGATGAAGTGATGACATTCGAGGTTTAAGCTTGTCTGCATATGAAACATCATTGTGGGTAACGCCTCGTGAATGACAGAGGTAGAGAGAATTTATGAAGAAAGTACGATTAACATCATTACTTGGAGTAGCAACCTTGTTTAGTGTCGCTGTGTTAGCAGGATGCAGTCAGAAATCTGAGGTTCCAGTTCAATTACAAGAGAATGCGAATCCGATTTGTAGCACTAAAAATCTGACGGGTGGTTGGTCGCAAAGTGATATCACACCACAAGCTAAGCAAGCGTTAGACGTCGTTCTTGGCCAAATGAACACCTCTGCTAAGCTCAAACAGATCTTGAGTGTTCGAACTCAGGTTGTCGCGGGTTTGAACTATGCTATCGAGTTTGAAATGGATAACGGTGAAGTGTGGAATACCGTTGTGTATCGCTCGCTACAAGGTGACATTGAAATGACGCAACCTGCACAGCAAGGTCGTCTGTGTCTATAGATTAACTGGTCCATAAATTAACTGGTCTATTGATTAACTAGCATGTGAATAACTTCGCACATAAAAAATGGCTCCTAATTAGGAGCCATTTTTATTCTACTTGGAGGCGTTTTTAAACGTTACTAGTTTGCCAATGCGGGTTCCGATAACTCTTGAACACAAGCTCGGCTGATGTCTTCATCAATGTAGGCCATCCCAAGTTTATTCAGATAGTCCATACGATCGGCTGAGCGAAGCTCGATGTCGGGGCCTGCGATGTTGTTCTCTTGATAGATCTCAGTCAAGTGAGTCATAAATTGCTCGCCAACACTCATCATCAACAGGCTCATTGCGCCTACATCCGGTCTGACTTTTGCTTGTTGTTTGTCAGATAGATTGACGGCTAACACGATAGGTTGTTCTTCACCCTCAAAACGAGTGCTGCGCTCGCGAATGGTTTGCTGAGCCCAGTAATACGCCAGTTCTTTGCTCTGGGTGAGAAACACTGGTTCAACCGATTCGGTGTAGTTGTTACCGATGGTCGCCATGGTTTTTGAAGCGGCTTCATTGAGCGCTTTGTCTCCAGAGCGCTTAAGCCCTTGATCTTGAATAGACGCGAGTAAAGCTGAAGATGTGCCGTGATACCAAGTATCACCCGTTGCGAAACCATTTTCTGATAATAGTGTTTTTGCATCTTGTAGGTGTGTCGGAATTGAAGTCATAGGCACTCTCAAAAAATAAGAATCTCAACAAATATGAATCTGAACAAATATGGATACAGTTAGCTTAAACAGAAGTTGTTCGGTTAACCGTGGTGTGGAACACAAATCTGAGGCTTTGAGATAAAGCTGGCAGTAGTAGCTTTATCTCAAAGCCTTCCCCCGGATCTTACCTAAGTAAGAGAGAAGGGCGGGGGAGGCTTTAGTCTTAGCGACTAATCAAAAGTGCTAGCGATTAATCAAATTGATTCGATGTATTCGCTTCACCTGCTGCTTTTAGTGCATTCTCACCAGCAAAGTACTCTTTGTGGTCATCACCCATGTCTGAGCCAGACATGTTTTGGTGTTTAACACATGCGATACCTTGGCGAATCTCTTTACGTTGAACATTAGCAACGTAGCCCAACATGCCTTGGTCACCGAAGTATTCTTTTGCAAGGTTGTCGGTAGACAGTGCTGCAGTGTGGTAAGTCGGCAGAGTAATCAAGTGGTGGAATATACCCGCTTCGCGAGATGCGTCCGCTTGGAATGTACGAATCTTCTCGTCAGCGCTTGCAGACAGTTCAGTTTCATCGTATTCCGCACTCATTAGGCTTGCACGGTCGTAAGCTGATACATCTTTACCTGCTGCTGCCATTGCATCGTATGCTTGTTGGCGGAAGTTTAATGTCCAGTTGAATGATGGAGAGTTGTTGTAAACCAGTTTCGCATTAGGGTGTACTTCACGTACGCCATCCATCATCTCTTTGATTTGACCGATGTGTGGTTTCTCAGTCTCAATCCAAAGAAGGTCAGCACCTGCGTTGATTGCTTCAATACAGTCGAATACACAGCGGTCTTCACCAGTACCTTCGCGGAATTGGTATAAGCCTGAAGGCAGACGCTTAGGACGAACTAGCTTGCCGTCGCGGTTGAAGCAAACATCGCCTTCAGCCATATCAGCAACATCGATCTCTTCAACATCTAGGTATGAGTTGTAGATATCACCTTGGTCGCCCGGTTCTTTCACTACTGCGATTTCTTTTGTTAGACCAGCACCTTGTGAATCGGTACGAGCAACAATAACGCCATTGTCGATGCCTAGTTCAAGGAAAGCGTAACGAAGTGCGCGAAGTTTTGCGTGGAAGTCAGCATGAGGAACCGTTACTTTGCCGTCTTGGTGACCACATTGCTTCTCATCGGCTACTTGGTTTTCGATTTGTAGACAACATGCGCCCGCTTCAATCATCTGCTTAGCCATTAGGTAAGTCGCTTCTGCGTTACCGAAACCAGCATCGATATCGGCAATGATTGGCACTACGTGTGTTACGTGGTTGTCGATTTTGTCTTGGATTCGGTCTTGTAGATTCACATCGCCAGCTTCACGCGCCGCGTCTAGTTGACGGAACAAACCACCTAACTCACGAGCATCTGCTTGGCGTAGGAAGGTGTATAGCTCTTCTACTAGGCCTGCAACCGAGGTTTTCTCATGCATTGATTGGTCTGGAAGTGGACCGAAGTCAGAGCGAAGTGCCGCGACCATCCAACCTGAAAGGTATAGGTAACGACGGTCTGTCTTGCCATCAAAGTGCTTTTTAATAGAAATCAGTTTTTGTTGGCCGATGAAACCATGCCAGCAACCCAGAGACTGAGTGTATTGAGAGCTATCTTCGTCGTAAGCCGCCATGTCTGCACGCATAATATCTGCCGTGTATTGCGCAATATCCAGACCTGTTTTGAATTTGTTTTGAGCTCGCATACGGGCTGCAGATTCAGGGTTAATTGCATCCCATGGAGCACCAGCAGCGCTTTTTGCAACTTCAATCTTTTCGATATCTTGTGTAATTTGCGACATAACTATTCCTTAGTTTCACGTGGACATGTTGGCCAATTTGGCGAGGTCATTTGATTTGGATTAAATCTAACCATGGACAAAGAATAACCATGTATGTGATAATTTTGTTAATTTATAGTTATTATGTTCGGTATTTTTCTTATGAATATTGCTCGTGTAGACCTTAATTTACTTGTGTATTTAGACATGTTGCTACGTGAAAGAAACGTAACGCGTGCAGCAAATCAACTGGGTATTACTCAGCCAGCCATGAGTAATGGCCTACGCCGATTGCGTGATCTGTTTGAAGATCCGCTATTGGTGAGAACAAGTGAAGGGATGATACCGACCGAACGAGCACATAAGTTGCAACCACTGATTCGAAACATCTTGGTTAATGTAGAGAAGACACTGCAGCCGACCACGGAATTTAATGCAGAAGACAGTGAACGCGTGTTTCGTATCATGGCAAGTGACTACGCTGAGTCGACTATTATTCAACCCCTTCTGAAAAGGTTAAGCGAGATTGCGCCGAAAATACGACTGGATATCATGACGCCAAGTGACGTGAGTTATCAGGATGTAGAGCAAGGTACCGTTGATATAATTATCAATCGATTTGACGATATTCCACAGTCGTTCCACCAAATGAGCCTTTGGCACGACGGGTTTTCTTGCCTATTTAGTTGTGATAATCCAATAGCCGACAACTTCGATATTTTGTCTTATCTAAAGGCGCAACATATCTGGGTAAGTAAGACCGGAATGGGAACCGGAGTTGGGATCAACCCAAGCGAAGCGCAAAAGCTCGGTTGGATAGATGAAGCATTAATGCGCATTGGTAAAACGCGCAATATCACGGTGTTTACTCGACACTATTTGTCGGCGATTCTCTTCGCACAACAAAAGAATCTGATCCTGACCATTCCAACCAAAGCGGCTCAACTGCAGCGCAATAACCCTAGATTGTTGATCAAGCCTGCGCCATTTGCGATTGAACCCTTTGAGGTGAAGATGGCGTGGAGTCCATTGTTGCAAACCAATCCCGACCATCAGTGGATGCGTCGCTTGATTAAAAGTGTCGCTAATGAAATCGAGAGTGGAGTGACGGAATAACACAGTTTGTAGGGTATTTTTTTTGTGAATATCCAGTATAACTGGCATAAATTAGCTAAATTTATGTCCGTTGCGTAAGTTTAATCTAGTAACGTAAATTTGAGCTAGTAACGTGAATTTAAGCCAGTTACGTAGATTTAATGAGTAGTCATCAGTTAGTTTGAGAGAGATTTTATGAGCAGTCGTATTCAACAGGGAAGCTTGAACATTGATAGCACCCTCTACCAATTAATTAATGAGCAGGTAATTCCTGGAACAGGCATTGTCGCTGAAGACTTTTGGCAATCATTTGCAACTATCCTTGAAGACTTGGCTCCCAAGAACCGCGCACTGCTTATCAAGCGTGAAGATCTTCAACATCAAATTGACGTTTGGCACCAAGAGCGTGCGGGACAAACGCTAGATGCGGCCGAGTACAAACAGTTCTTACAGCAGATTGGCTACCTAGTTCCTGAGGGCGATGACTTTCAAGTAACGACCGCCAGCGTTGAGCCTGAAATTGCAACACAAGCGGGTCCGCAGCTTGTTGTACCTATTATGAATGCACGTTTTGCACTTAACGCAGCTAATGCGCGTTGGGGCAGTTTATACGATGCGCTCTACGGAACCGATGTCATCAGCGAAAGTGATGGTGCAGAAAAGGGTGGAAGCTTTAATCCTGTACGTGGCGCTAAAGTAGTGAGCTACGCTCGAGGTTTCCTTGATGACGCTGCACCGTTAAACGGTGTCTCTCATAAAGACGTGACCAAATACAGCATCAGCAACGTCAGTATTGGCAATACACTGACAGCGACCTTAGATAACGGCGAAGAAGTCACTCTGATTGATCGCAACCAGTTCATTGGTTATCAAGGTGATGCGAGTGCCCCTTCAAGCATTCTGCTTAAGCACAATAATCTCCATATCGAAATTCAAATTGACCCGAGCGCGCCAATTGGCAGCGTTGATGTGGCTGGTATTAAAGATGTGCTGGTGGAATCGGCTCTCACCACCATTATGGATTGCGAAGACTCGGTCGCTGCGGTTGATGGTGAAGACAAAGCACTGGCTTACCGTAACTGGTTAGGTTTGATGAAAGGTGACTTACAAGAGTCGCTAGAGAAAAACGGCAAAACCATCGTTCGTAACCTAAATCCAGATCGTCAATACACCAGTGTGACGGGAGGCGAGATCTCGCTGAAAGGTCGCAGCATGTTGTTCATCCGCAACGTGGGCCATCTGATGACCAACCCTGCCATTATTGATGCTGACGGTAACGAAGTCCCTGAAGGCATTATGGATGGCATGATCACTTCGCTAATCGCGATGCATGATTTAAAAGGCAACAGCGCGTACCAAAACTCGACCGCGAACAGCATCAATATAGTTAAACCTAAGATGCATGGTCCTGAAGAAGTCGCCTTCACCAATGAACTGTTTGGCCGTATTGAAGATGCATTAGGGCTAGATCGATTCACGATCAAAGTTGGCATCATGGACGAAGAGCGTCGTACTTCGGTTAACCTTAAAGAATGTATTCGAGCGGCTAAAGATCGTGTTGTGTTCATCAACACAGGTTTCTTAGACCGAACGGGTGATGAGATTCACACCAGCATGGAAGCGGGACCATTTGCTCCTAAAACACAGCTGAAAACCATGACTTGGATTGGCGCATACGAAGATCAGAACGTTGATCTTGGCTTAGCTTGTGGCCTGCAAGGTAAAGCCCAAATTGGTAAAGGTATGTGGCCAGAGCCAGACAATATGGCCAAGATGATGGACGCGAAAATCGGACACCCACAAGCGGGCGCAAATACTGCTTGGGTTCCTTCTCCAACTGCCGCGACTTTGCATGCTCTGCACTATCACAAGGTGAGTGTACCAAGTCGTCAGAAAGAGCTTCGCGAGCGAGTGAGAGCGAACGTTGATGATATTCTGACTATTCCGCTATTAGGTAATCAAAAGCTGACTGCGAAAGATATCCAAAACGAATTGGACAACAATACGCAAGGTATTCTTGGTTATGTAGTGCGTTGGATTGACCAAGGCGTCGGGTGTTCTAAGGTGCCAGATATTAACGATGTAGGTTTGATGGAAGACCGCGCTACGCTGCGTATTTCGAGCCAACACATTGCGAACTGGTTACGTCATGGGATTTGTAATGAAGCCCAAGTAATGAAAACCATGAAGCGCATGGCCGCAGTGGTGGATGAGCAAAACGCTAGCGACCCGAGCTACCGCAATATGGCACCTGACTTTGAAAACAGTATTGCATTTTCAGCAGCGTGTCAGTTGGTATTCGAAGGCTGCGCTCAGCCTAGTGGTTACACCGAGCCAGTGCTGCATGCTATGCGTCTAAAACTGAAAGCACAGGGATAGAGAAGCAACCCAATAACAAAAACAGAGAATGTAAAATACTAAAAAAAAGAAACCCCCTTTAACCGAGCCCAAGGTGCCGCGCTTTTATAGCGCGGCTTTTTTTTGCTGTTTTTTTTGGCTCTTCGACGTTTCAAGTGGATTTCAATATTTCAGCGGCAGGGCTCGCTATCATGTAGATCATGGTGATGAAAGTGGCTGTATTTCTATAGCCTCGAGCCCTCGACCTCGCGGCTTGAA
>NZ_JACJFF010000004.1:0-97011 GCF_014164465.1 Vibrio sp. SG41-7
GAGAGGTTCGAAATCATCGGCGATATCAAATTAATGAATCCCAATATCAATGGGGAATGTTCGAATATCAAAGGCTCACACACAACGCAGGACTAGGGAAATTATGAGGGGATCCGTCAGCGCCCAGTGACCACTGCGAGATTTTTGCATGTGTTGCTGTCGAAGCCAGTAACGCAACACTGATAGCCACTATTTTTAACCCATAATTCTTCACTACATCTACCTATTTATTGAGCAATTTTTGATAACGCTGCGCATTATATGGTACTTCATTCCAATAAATCAATAGAGCTCAGTTATACATCTAATACACATAAATCCAGTGTGAGTATTATTAAGCGACCTAAAATCACAAAACAAACGGCTAGATCCCCTCGAATGTAAAATAATTGGATTCTACACGCCTCAAGTTGCCTATTGCGCTCGCTAGGTTTTTCACACGCAAAATTGTAAATAAATACATAATTGTTAAGCAAAATTGTGCAAGCGGGTCTAACCTTAAAATGTAGGGAGAGCCTATTTTTCAATCGCTCATCAGTTTTGACTGGTTAACAAGGGGAATGTGACTATGAGTATTTTTGACCACTATCAATCACGTTATGAAGCAGCCAAGGAAGAAGAGCTCACATTGCAAGAGTTCTTAGGGCTGTGTAAAGACGATAAAAGTGCTTACGCTAACGCTGCTGAGCGCTTACTACTGGCCATCGGCGAACCGGAGGTTATAGACACCGCTCAAGACCCCCATCTAAGTCGTATTTTCTCGAACCGTGTCATCTCACGCTACAGCGAATTTAAAGATTTCTACGGCATGGAAGATGCGATTGAACAGATTGTTTCTTACCTAAAACACGCTGCACAAGGCTTAGAGGAACGGAAGCAAATCCTTTACCTGCTTGGCCCTGTGGGCGGTGGTAAATCTTCCCTTGCTGAAAAACTCAAAGCACTGATGCAAAAGCTACCAATCTATGTGCTGTCTGCAGATGGTGAACGAAGCCCTGTGAATGATCACCCCTTCTGTCTATTCGACGTAAACGAAGATGGCGACCTTTTGAAACAAGAGTACGGAATAGAGAAACGTTACATACGCTCTATCATGTCTCCTTGGGCAGCGAAACGCCTCCATGATTTCGGTGGTGATATCTCTAGATTCAAAGTCATCAAACTACGCCCTTCGATTCTCGACCAAGTTGCGATCGCGAAGACAGAACCTGGTGATGAAAACAACCAAGATATCTCTTCACTTGTAGGTAAAGTCGATATTCGTAAACTTGAGCACTTTTCTCAAGATGACCCTGATGCCTACAGTTACTCTGGTGCACTGTGTAAAGCAAACCAAGGTGTGATGGAATTCGTAGAGATGTTCAAGGCGCCAATCAAAGTCTTGCACCCACTCCTAACGGCAACACAAGAAGGTAACTTCAACGGTACTGAAGGACTTTCTGCACTGCCATTTGACGGTATGATTCTAGCTCACTCAAACGAATCCGAGTGGCAGACCTTCCGTAACAACAAAAACAACGAAGCCTTCCTCGACCGTGTGTACATTGTAAAAGTCCCTTACTGTCTGCGCGTCTCTGAAGAAGTTAAGATCTACCAAAAACTGCTTGAGCACAGTGAGCTGTCCAAAGCCCCTTGTTCACCAAGCACACTCGATCTGCTATCGCAATTCAGCATCCTATCGAGACTGAAAGAGCCTGAAAACTCTTCTCTGTTCTCAAAAATGCGTGTTTACGATGGTGAAACTCTAAAAGACACCGATCCAAAAGCGAAGAGCTACCAAGAGTACCGAGATTATGCTGGCGTTGACGAAGGCATGTCTGGGCTATCAACGCGTTTCGCCTTTAAGATCCTGTCTCGTGTGTTTAACTTCGACCAAGCCGAAGTGGCTGCGAACCCTGTGCACTTGTTCTACGTTATTGAGCAGCAAATCGAACGTGAGCAATTCCCTCAAGAGACCGCCGAGAAGTATCTAGAGTTTTTGAAAGGATACCTAGTGCCACGCTACGTTGAGTTCATCGGTAAAGAGATTCAAACCGCTTACCTAGAGTCTTACTCTGAGTACGGTCAGAATATCTTCGACCGCTATGTCACCTACGCTGACTTCTGGATTCAAGACCAAGAGTACCGCGATCCAGAGACAGGCCAGCTATTTGACCGTGCTTCTCTGAATGGTGAACTAGAGAAAATAGAGAAAACAGCCGGTATCAGTAATCCTAAGGACTTCCGAAATGAGATTGTGAACTTTGTGCTTCGTGCCAAAGCCAACAATAACGGTCAAAACCCAGTTTGGACAAGCTACGAGAAACTGCGCACTGTAATTGAGAAGAAAATGTTCTCTAACACTGAAGAGCTGCTTCCTGTTATTTCGTTCAATGCTAAGACCTCAACGGATGATCAGAAAAAACACGACGACTTCGTTGCTCGTATGATGGAAAAAGGCTACACCGAGAAACAAGTGAGACTGCTATCCGAGTGGTACCTAAGAGTTCGTAAATCCTCATAACCAAACCGTACTGAGCTGCTCAAGTGAGCAGCTCGTACAAACCAATAACTTTATACCCTAATAAACGAATAGATCTAATAAACCAATAACTCTTACAACCTATAAAAAGTAGGATCGCGACATCAGCTGAGAGGGAGTTCTTATGGCACAATTTATCGATCGGAGGCTCAATGGCAAGAATAAGAGTGCTGTGAATAGACAGCGTTTCTTACGACGCCATAAAGAGCAAATCAAAGAATCTGTGGCCGATGCAGTCAACCGACGCTCAATCACCAATACTGAAACCGGTGAAGACGTCACTATTCCCCATAAAGACATCAAAGAGCCAAGCTTTCACCAAGGTCAAGGCGGCGTAAGAGAACGCGTTCACCCAGGTAATGACCAGTTCATCACGGGCGATAAAATTGAACGTCCTAAAAGTGGCGGTCAAGGTGGTGGCGCAGGCCAGGGTGACGCAAGCCCTGATGGCGAAGGCCAAGATGAATTTACATTCCAAATTTCAAAAGATGAATATCTTGATATTCTCTTTGAAGATTTAGCTCTTCCTAATCTAGAGAAGAATCAGGTCAACAAAATTACCGAATGGAAGACACATCGCTCTGGTTATCAAAGCGCGGGGATCCCTTCCAACATCGCGATCGTTCGTTCACTGCAGCAATCTCTGGCTCGTCGAACCGCGATGACAGCAGGTAAAAAGCGCGAGCTTAACCTACTGATGGAGCAGCTTGACCAAGTTAAAATGACGGAACCAGCACAACCCTTTGAAGAAAGTCGTTTAAAAGAAGAGATTGCCGAGTTACGTAAAAAAATTGAAAGCGTGCCATTTATTGACACCTTCGACCTGCGTTTTAAAAACTACGAGAAGCGCCCTATTCCATCTAGCCAAGCCGTCATGTTCTGCCTAATGGATGTATCTGGCTCAATGGATCAAGCCACGAAAGACATTGCGAAGCGCTTTTATGTCCTTCTGTATCTGTTCCTAAATCGCACCTACGAAAACGTCGATGTTGTGTTTATTCGTCACCATACTCAGGCTAAAGAAGTCGACGAACACGAGTTTTTCTATTCACAAGAAACCGGTGGCACCATCGTTTCCAGTGCACTGAAACTGATGAAGGAAATTGTCGCAGATCGCTATCCTGCAAATGAGTGGAACATCTATGCAGCACAAGCCTCTGATGGCGATAACTGGGCTGATGACTCGCCTCGTTGTAAAGAGCTATTAGTCAATACACTTCTGCCAACTTGCCAATATTACTCTTACATCGAAATAACACGCCGCTCTCATCAAACACTTTGGCACGAATACGAAAAACTCGAGAGTAGCTTTGACAACTTCGCCATGAAAAATATTAAAACGGTGGATGATATTTTTCCTGTGTTTAGAGAACTGTTCCAGAAAGAGACAGCGTAAGGGGGCTTGCCATGACAGCGAAATCAAACATTGCAGATAGAGATAAAGCGACACAGAAGAGAAACGACAAGATGCTGCCTGATGGTCCAGATTGGACATTCAACCTCTTGGAACAATATCACGTAGAAATCAAACGTGTGGCGCAGCATTACCGTTTAGATACTTACCAGAACCAAATTGAAGTGATCACTTCTGAGCAGATGATGGATGCTTACTCGAGCATCGGTATGCCGATCAATTACAATCATTGGTCATTTGGCAAAAAATTCATTCAAACCGAGCAAAACTACAAGCATGGTCAGATGGGATTAGCGTACGAAATCGTGATCAATTCAGATCCTTGTATCGCATATCTGATGGAAGAGAACACGGTCACGATGCAGGCGCTCGTAATGGCTCATGCTTGTTACGGCCATAACTCTTTCTTTAAGGGCAACTACCTATTCCAAACCTGGACCGATGCCAGTTCCATCATCGACTACCTATTATTCGCTAAAAAATACATTACCGATTGTGAAGAAAAATACGGTGTTGCCGAAGTCGAACAACTTCTCGATTCTTGTCATGCCCTCATGAATTACGGCGTAGACAGATACAAACGCCCTGAGAAGATTTCCATAGCTGAAGAGACAGCAAGGCAAGAAGAACGTGAAGCGTATCTGCAATCTCAAGTCAATGAGCTGTGGAGAACTGTGCCTAAAAATCAAGACAAGGAAAAAGAGACAAAAATCCGCTTTCCTAGCGAACCTCAAGAAAACATTCTCTACTTTATCGAGAAGAACGCACCACTACTTGAACCTTGGCAGCGTGAGTGTGTTCGCATTGTTCGAAAGGTGAGCCAATACTTCTACCCTCAAAAGCAAACTCAAGTAATGAACGAAGGCTGGGCAACTTTCTGGCATTACACCATTCTTAACCACCTTTACGACGAAGGCTTGGTGAGTGACAAGTTCATATTAGAATTCCTACACAGCCACACCAGCGTGGTCGCACAACCCGCCTACAATAGCCCTTATTTCAGCGGGATAAACCCTTATGCGCTTGGCTTTGCGATGTTTAGAGACATCCGACGCATCTGTGAAGAACCAACCGATGAAGACAAAGAGTGGTTCCCTGAGTTAGCCGGAAGTGATTGGTTAGAAGCGGTGCACTTTGCCATGCACAATTTCAAAGATGAAAGCTTCATCAGCCAATACCTCTCACCAAAGATCATTCGAGACTTTAAACTATTTTCTGTGCTCGACGACGACCGAAAAAACACCATTGAGATAAGTGCTATTCACGATGACCCAGGCTATCGCTTGATTCGTGAAAAGCTTGCGGCGCAATACAACCTAAGTAACCTTGAGCCGAATATTCAGGTGTTTAACGTCGATGTTCGTGGTGATCGCTCGATGACACTGCAGTATGTGCCTCACGGCCGTATACCGCTTGATAAAGGCTACGACGAAGTGATGAAACATCTCTATCGCTTATGGGGCTTTGATGTGATTTTGGAAGAGCTCAAAGATACGGGCCATAGAGAGATTCTGACTACTTGTCCAAAACGTAATGATTATGGAGCCAAGATTTAATATCAATCACAGTAAGTAAGTGCTTGGTATAAAACTCCGCTCCCCCTACAACATAGTGGTCACCCACTCGGAAGTGGAGCAATAAAAAAGCGCATAAGTCTGATGACTTATGCGCTTTCTTTTTAAGGCTCAAACGTCTTCAATAGACGCAAGGCACTAAACCTAGATACTAGAGCTAAAGCTAAATAAGCTTAAACAATCGGCTTTTGGCCGCGTTCAATCAGCTTCATCAGCACGCTGTCTGCAGATTTACCTGCCACGCCCGCTAGTTTGTCTGACAGCTTTTTCTTCTGTACGTAGTGAATCGCTAGAACCGTTTTGTCCTTACATGCCGCTACGACTAAATCATCAGAAGTGCTGATCTCATCCACCAGCCCAAGCTCATGTGCTTGTGTACCAAACCAGTGCTCACCCGTTGCTACTTTTTCAAGATCGAGAGCTGGACGATGGTCACGGATGAAGTCTTTGAATAGGCCATGTGTCTCTTCGAGCTCTTCTTTAAACTTCTCGCGTGCTTTATCGCTGTTCTCACCAAACATAGTAAGTGTGCGTTTGTACTCACCCGCCGTTAGCTGTTCGAACTCAATGTCATGCTTTTTAAGTAATTTATTGAAGTTTGGCAGTTGAGCAATAACACCAATAGAGCCAACAATAGCAAAAGGTGCAGATACAATTTTGTCCGCGATACATGCCATCATGTAACCACCACTCGCGGCTACTTTGTCTACCGAGATAGTCAGAGGCAGGCCTGCTGCTTTGATACGGTCGAGTTGAGAAGACGCCAAACCATAGCCGTGAACCATGCCACCGCCAGACTCAAGCTTAAGCAAGACTTCATCACCTTCACGAGCCACAGCTAGAACCGCCGTTACCTCTTCACGTAGCGAAGCCACTTCTTTCGCATCAATGCTGCCGTTAAAATCGAGAACGAATAGATGTGGTTCACGCTTGCTATCAAGCTCACCCTCTTTCGCTGCTTTTTTCACTTCTTTGCCACGTGATTTTACTTTTTCTTTTTCCGCTTTCTTTTCTGCTTTATCACGGGCTTTGATGAAAGCATCATCGTGTAGATGGTGCTCTAATTGTTCAATCGTCTGTTTATGGTGCTCAGATAGGTTCGTGATTTCCAGCTCACCTTTAATCGCGCTTGATTTTCCACCCACCGATTTAGCAATCACTAAAATTGCAATGATGGCGATTACAACGGTCGCAATCTTGGCTAAAAACAAGCCGTAGTCCAACAAAAATTCCAATGTCATATCCCCTAATGTATGAATTAGTGTATTGTAACCATCTTGTCACGATTACCAAGAATTTCTCATCATTCCTGCGTTTATCTGTGTGATTAAACACCAATGGAATGACGAACATAATAAAAGAAAGAAGGATAAGCACAGTGGATTACCCAATCTCTACAGATGCCCTCAAAGATAAAGTAATTTTGGTTACAGGTGCCGGTGCTGGCATTGGTCGCCAAGCCGCACTAAGCTTCGCTCAACATGGTGCAACTGTCATTCTGTTAGGCCGCAATGTTAAAAACCTTGAATTCATTTACGATGAAATCGAAAGTGCTGGTTACCCTCAGGCTGCGATCATTCCGCTAGACCTCAAAGGAGCAACAAAGCAGAACTACATTGATATGGCTGAAACCATTGAATCACAATTCGGTCGTTTAGACGGCCTACTGCATAACGCAGGTGTGCTTGGCACGTTAAGTCCATTTGATCAAATCGATGAAGAGACGTTTGATGGCGTTATGCAAATCAACGTTAAAGCTGAATTTCTAATGACTCAAGCATTGCTGCCTGTCATTAAAAAAGCTGAAGCAGGCCGTATCGTATTCACCTCTTCTACAGTTGGTCACTCTGGCCGTGCATTCTGGGGCACTTATGCGATTTCTAAGTTTGCTACCGAAGGCATGATGCAAATCCTAGCGGACGAACTTGAAGACACCAACATCCGTGTAAACGCGATCAACCCTGGCGGCACTCAAACACGCATGCGTGCAAAAGCGTACCCAGGTGAAGATGCGAACAAGCTGAAAACGCCACTCGACATCATCCCGCTTTACCTACACTTAATGAACCCAAGTGTGACAGATATTAATGGCCAATGTATCGATGCTCAACCTAAGTAACTGATATCATTAACCAATAGTAAAAAGTCGCTTCCATAGCGGCTTTTTTTGTATCTAAATCAATCAACTAACACTTACTTCCGCTAATTTTCATCATTTCTCTTTGCATCTTTTTCATTGTTAAATATACTGTATAAATATACAGGTATTTAATTATGCATGAACTAATAAAAAACTTACAAGACCGCCAGCTAATCTGGACAGGGTTACAACCAACAGCGCAAGGAAGTACTACTTCAACAGGCTATCCTCAACTGGATAAACAGCTTGATGGTGGCTTTCCGACGCATGGTGTTATTGAGGTTGAATCGCAACAAGGGATCGGTGAACTTCGCCTGCTTACACCTTATTTAGCTCAACAAAACTCACAAAAATTGGCCATCTTCATTAACCCACCGGGGAAGATCTGTGCCGAGTTTTTTAGCAGCCAAGGTATTGAACTAGAGAACATCCTCGTTATCCAACCTCAGCGCGATCTCGATGCATTGTGGGCAGCAGAGCAGTGCCTTAAAAGCGGCGCCTGTCACTCGGTATTGCTATGGGGAGCCGATCTAGAAATACATCAAACCAAGCGCCTGCAAGCAGCAAGCGAAACCGGTAAGTGTCTGCAATTTCACTTTAAGGCCACCAGCCATAATCAGTTATCTCTACCCGTTTCTCTAAGCATGAAGCTATCTTCTCACGCCCAAGGGTTAAAGGTTGAGGTAACAAAAAGGAAAGGCAGTTGGTCATATGGCAGCTTTATTCTAGACATGAGCCAAAATTGGCCGTTACTCACTGAAAAAATTACCCTTCAAGACAGTTCACATAGTGCTTTATCAAATAACACCGTGCTGGCTTTTCCTATTGCGAAACAAGGCTAGCGTATGTTGTGGCTTTATCTGCACTTTCCATCTCTGCAGTTGGATACCTTGTTCAATTCTGAGCTATCTAACTCCGAGAAAGTTCACTCTAATGAAGAGTCACACGAGCAACCTATTATCATCGTGGATGAAAAAGATCACCGTGTGCTGCAAGCTAACCAAGCTGCGCTGCAATCGGGAATTTCACTTGGTATGGGGCTAGGGTCTGCGGCGGCGCTTTGCCATAACTTACACGTCCACCCTTACAGTATTGAGCTAGAAAAAAGTAAGCTCAAAGAGATCGCTCAATGGGCGTATTTGGTCACTTCTGACATGGCTTTACTACCACCGAATGGTTTGTTGATTAAAGCATCTAATATGCTGTCACTTTACGATGGGCTAGATAACTACTGGCATGAGCTCAAAAGCCACTTAGAAACGCTCAATATCCAGTTCAGCTTCGCGACGGGTTACTCGCCACTTTCTGCGATCCTTTTGGGCAAGCAATCCATCAACCAAGTCACTAATAATGTTGAGCAAATGAAAGCATGGGTCAATCAACAAGCATTAAGTTCCAGCGAGCTGCCAACTAAGCAAGTGGAGCGTCTGAACCGTGTCGGCATTAACTTAGTGGATGACCTATTGAAACTGCCTTTGCAAGATGTCGCACGTCGCTTTGATATCGATTTGGTGAACTATGTGGGTCGCCTTAACGGCCAATTCAAGCACCCGATCGATTTCTACCATCCACCGGAGAATTTTCAGCAATATCTCGAGCTATTGTTTGATATTGAAAACATCCTGTTTATCGAAAAGCCGTTACTGAAATTATTAAATCAACTCGAGTGTTTTTTGAAGCTACGCGACCGAGTTGCTTTCGAGTTAACGCTGACTTTGCATCTGAGAGATAAAGACGACCACCCTGTCTCTTTCTATTCAGCACAAGGCGATTACCTTGCTGCAAAGTGGGCGAACCTGACTCATCTAACCTTAGAATCACTGAAAACCACGGCACCGATTCAGGGGCTGACCCTTTCCGTAATTCGTCATGGAGAACCGCAAATGGCCTACCGTGATCTTTTTGATGGCAATACAGGAACACTTGCCGCGTTAGATTTGCTCTCATTACTGCAAGCTAAGTTAGGGCAAGCCTGCATTCAAACACCGAAAATACAGCACGATCCAAGGCCAGAAAAAGCCAATCAGTACTCGCTTCCAACACTGAGTAAGTCTGTGGCAAAGAAGCAAACACCCCCAGAGTTCGAACAACAAACCACTGCTTTCAATATCAACCAACAGCGACTCAGGCCCAGTATTTTACTGCCAGAGCCCGAAGCCTTAACCGAAAGCGTCACCCTGTCTCAAGGTCCTGAGCGCATTGTTTCTGGCTGGTGGGATGGCGAGAAAATCATTCGTGACTACTTTATTGCTCACAGCGAAAACGGTCGGTGGCTATGGATCTTTAGAACGCCAGATAAACAGTGGTTTTTGCACGGCTTATTTAGCTAGCTTGTAGGAAAGTAAGTCAGTAAGAAACTTCGTTAGCTCGTCCGTTCCACTTACTCAATTTCAACATCCCTTTTCAATCATGTTCACTCGCAATGGTTAAGTGATATTACGTTATGTCTCAGCAATACTCAGAGCTATTTTGCCAAAGTAATTACTCCTTCCTTGAGGGAGCTTCACACGCAGAAGAGCTTGTTTTACAGGCCGACTTCTTACGTTACAGAGCACTCGCTGTCACTGATGAGTGCTCAGTGGCGGGCATCGTTAAGGTTCACTCTGCAATCAAGCAACATAAACTGTCGCTCAAGCAAATTGTCGGAAGTATGTTTTGGTTAAATGAAGAGTGCCAAGTGATCTTGATATGCCCAAACAGACAAGCCTACGCCGAACTGTGCCGTATTATTACCAACGCGAGACGCCGTAGCAGTAAAGGACATTATCAACTCTCTGAGTGGGATATCATGTCGGCTAAGCACTGCTTCATTCTTTGGCTTCCTCAACAGAAAAATGAAGACGCACACTGGGGGCAATGGCTCTCCCAGCATCATTCAGGCCGGTTGTGGATCGGCTTACAACGACACCTAAAACAAACCGACCAGCAGTACATCGATTACTGTGTCGAGCTGTCACAACATCATCACCTGCCGATAACGGCTTGCGGCGGTGTATTGATGCACAATGCTAACCGCTTACCCTTGCAGCACTCACTCACTGCGATCAAGTACCAAAAACCCATTACTGAAGTGGGTAGTCACTTACTGGCCAATGCCGAGCGCTGTTTACGAAGCATCAATAAGCTCTCACGTATTTTCAAAACTGAGTGGCTAGAAGAGAGCAACCGCATCGCTGAGCTGTGTGAATTTGATTTGGATAGCTTGCGCTACGAATATCCCAGTGAACTGATTCCTCAAGGTGAGACGCCCATGAGTTATCTACGCATGTTGGTCGAGAGAGGGAAACAAGCTCGCTTCCCACAAGGTGTGCCTAGCAATATTCAACAAATCATAGATAAAGAACTCGGATTGATTGGTGAGCTCAACTACCCTTTCTTTTTCCTCACCATTCATGACATCGTCATGTTTGCCAAAAGCCAAGGGATTCTTTACCAAGGTCGAGGTTCTGCGGCCAATTCCGTGGTCTGTTACTGCCTAGAAATCACCTCTGTCGATCCAAGACAGATCTCAGTGCTGTTTGAACGTTTCATCAGTAAAGAGCGCGATGAGCCGCCTGATATTGATGTCGATTTTGAGCACGAACGACGTGAAGATGTCATCCAATACATCTATCAAAAATACGGTAGAGAACGCGCTGCGCTTGCCGCAACTGTGATTTCATATCGCTTCAAAAGTGCAGTAAGAGATGTCGGTAAGGCGTTAGGACTACAAGAAACCCAGCTCGACTACTTCATCAAGAACACCAACCGTAGGGACAAAAGCCTAGGTTGGCAGGCTCAGTTAACTCAATTGGGGCTGCAACCTGATTCTTTGAAGGGGCAACAATTTATCCACTTGGTGAATGAGATCATCGGCTTTCCACGTCACCTATCTCAACACGTTGGTGGCTTTGTCATATCTTCAGGGCCTTTGTATGAACTGGCTCCTGTCGAGAATGCCGCAATGCACGAACGAACCATAATTCAATGGGATAAGGATGATCTAGAAACCTTGGGACTGCTTAAAGTCGATGTGCTTGCTCTGGGTATGCTCTCTGCGATTCGTAAATGTTTCGACCTAATCAAACGCATTCATGGTCGCTCGCTAACGATCGCAGAGATCACACGCCTCAAGGACGATCCTCAGGTTTACAGTATGATTCAGCGAGCAGACACGGTCGGGATATTCCAAATTGAGTCACGAGCGCAAATGAGCATGCTGCCAAGGCTTAAACCGAGGACTTATTACGACTTGGTGATTCAAATCGCTATCGTACGTCCAGGGCCTATTCAGGGTGATATGGTACATCCGTTTCTAAAACGTCGAGATGGTATTGAGCCCATTAGTTATCCATCTAAAGATGTGGAATCGGTACTGTCACGCACCTTGGGTGTACCTATCTTTCAAGAGCAAGTGATTAAGCTCGCGATGGTCGCGGCAGGGTTTACGGGGGGAGAAGCAGATCAGCTCAGACGCGCGATGGCCGCTTGGAAAAAAAATGGCAACGTCTTTAAGTTTAAAAACAAGCTCATCGAGGGGATGCAAAAGCGTGGCTATGAGACAGAGTTTGCCGAACAGATCTTTAAACAGATATGCGGCTTTGGTGAGTACGGCTTTCCTGAAAGCCACTCGGCTTCGTTTGCGGTGTTAGCGTATTGCTCCGCTTGGTTGAAATGCTACTACCCAGAGTGCTTCTACGCTTCTTTACTGAACAGCCAACCCATGGGCTTTTACAGCCCTTCACAGTTGGTACAAGACGCACAACGACACAATGTGGCGATTCTTCCAGTATGTGTGAACGCCTCACAAGACAACCACATAGTCGTTGAACATCAGAACGGCTTAGCGATTCGCTTAGGGCTGCGACAAATCAAAGGATTCAGCGAGCATGGGATTCAAAGCGTGCTCGCCAATCGCCCGCAATCCGGTTATCGCCACCCTAGTCAGGTTAAACAGTTATCGATGAATAAGAAAGATATCGAACTACTGGCCTCCGCAAATGCACTGAATAATGTCTCCGGAGATCGTTTTCAGACGCGTTGGGCAATGATGGACTTAGCCTCTGATCTACCTTTGTTTAACCAAGTCGATGACTATACAGAAGATGATAATGGCGAGCTCTCATTGCACCAACCCAGTGAGATGCAAGATCTACTCGAAGACTTCACCAGTGTCGGAATTTCATTGAACAAACACCCAATCACTTTGCTCGAAGAAGCGGGACGATTAGGTCGATTCACACACATGAAAGATTTAATACAACAGAGACACAAATCCATGGTCACCGTTGTCGGATTGGTCACTGGTAAGCAATCACCTGGCACCGCAGCTGGGGTCACCTTTGTCACTTTGGAAGATAACACAGGTAATATTAATGTTGTGGTCTGGGGAGCAACCGCGCGCGCGCAACAGCAAGCTTATCTCACAGCCAAGGCTTTAAAGGTACAAGGGATATTAGAAAAAGAAGGGGAAGTCGTGCATGTTATCGCGGGTAAGCTCATCGATATTACCGAGGAGATTGTTGGCTTGAACACCAAGTCTCGGGATTTTCATTAGCGATGTACCAACTGTTTTTCTATCGTTCATTGACTAAGAAACGATAGACAGAGAAACGAAAAAGGGAAGCATCAGCTTCCCTTCAATTCAATTTGTTGAGTTATGACTCAACTTCAGCTTCCGTACGTCTTTTCTTAAATTCCCTATACAGTAATAAGCTCAAAGTCATTACGACCTTAGAAGTCAACCATATCATTAAGAAGAACTACCTTAGATTGTGTGTGAAAAGTTACGCTAGTAGTTGAGCATATTTCGTTAAGAAAAATATGCTGCATGAATATTAGCAAACGTTTTCCATAAGATCACTCAAAATAACCGTACAGCAGTCTTAATTATAAAATCTGACGCATTCGCTCTTGAGTCACTTCAACCAGAAGGTCCGGTTGGAACTTAGAAATAAAGCGATTACACCCTACTTTCTCAACCATAGCTTCATTAAAACTTCCACTTAATGAAGTATTTAGCGTGATGAACAGGTCATGCATTCTTGGATCCGTACGCACTTCATGCGTCAGTTTATAGCCGTCCATTTCAGGCATTTCGGCATCAGTGATCATCAACAATATTTCTTGATTGATGTCTTTGCCTTCATCACACCAGCCCTTAAGTAAGGTCAGTGCTTCTAAACCATCACAACATTCAATAATGTTCAAACCCAGTTGCGATAAGGTACCTTTAATCTGGTTACGCGCGGTTGAAGAGTCATCAACGATAAGTACATTGCGTCCAACCATTTCATTGGCAAGTTGCTCATCTAATACACCGTCAGAAATCGAAACATCATAATCGATGATTTCAGCGAGTACCTTTTCAACATCAATAATCTCAACGATCTTGTGCTGCTCTTCTTCTTGAATATGCGTGATAGCCGTCAGGTAATTGGCACGACCCGTTGTCTTTGGCGGTGGCTGAATTTCAGTCCACGTCGTATTCACGATATTACGCACTTGCCCAACCAAGAAACCTTGTACAGTTCGGTTGTATTCCGTGATGATCAAGTTATTTTCTTGAGTCTCATCTCGTGACGGTGGGAAGCCAATCGCGCTGCGCAAATCGATAACAGGCACCGATTCACCACGTAGAGACGCAACACCCGTAATATGATGGTGAGAGCCCGGCAAGCGAGTGAGTACTGGCACTTTTAGGACTTCTTTCACTTTAAATACGTTAATCGCAAAAAGTTGACGACTATTTAAGCTGAATAACAAGAGCTCCAGACGGTTTTCACCGACCAGTTTGGTTCTCTGATCAACCGAATTTAAAACGCCAGACATACAACACCTTAGTGACAAATAATAACTGTGGCTACAATAGCCTACTTCAATAGGTTAAAGCAAAGCGCCAATGCACAGAATGCTTAAACTAAGTACAACAAATGATGTTATACAAAGCTTAAGTACATGGAAAGGTTTCGGGTGAGGCTAAAAGACGAGTATAAGGAGTTAACCTTCAACAACTTTCATTAACAGTTGGCCATCATATAAGGCTTGTTTAACAAGCGCAGCACCAGGCATGGTTGCTTGTTTATAGAATCGAGATTCCACCAGCTCTAAATCTTGATGGTAAACCGATAAACTCTGCTCTTCGATACACTTTTGAATCGCAGGGTACAACACGCTTTTAGCCTGGTTGATAACACCACCCACCAAGATTTTCTCAGGGTTGAAAAGGTTAATCACAATCGCTATCGCGGCACCTAAGTAACGACCTAGCTGTTCAATAACTTCAACAGCCAATGGATCGCCATCAGCAGCGGCAGCACAGATCTGTTCAATAGTGACATCTTCAAACACAGTTAATGACGATGCTTCACCATTAGCCAGTCGCTCTTTTACTTGATCACGGATCGCCTGAGAACTCGCGACTGTTTCTAAGCAGCCTCGGTTACCACAATGACAAAGTTTGCCCTGCTTATCGATCTTAATATGCCCAAGTTCACCGATATTACCGTGGCGACCTTGCAACACTCGGCCGTCAAGGATGATCCCAGCACCGACACCATGGTGAATCGAGATGAGAACTGAATTATCGTTGTCTTGTGAGTGACCAAACAGCTTCTCTGCTAATGCCCAAGCTCGGGTATCATTGGCAATAAAGACAGGCAGACCTGTTTCTTTGTAAATCTCAGGACCCAACGCTAAATTTTTAACGTTGTAGTGCGGCATCTGCAACACAATACCTTGCTCAGAATTCACAAGACCCGGTAGCGTAACCGCAATGCTTGTTACCCTATCGAGTTGCTCAGCATAGGTTTGGAAAAATTCATCAATTTCATGTAGAAGACGCGCAAGCACATCATCTTGGTCACGTTCATGAATATCAATCTTGGTATCGATAAGCACGTCGCCGCCCAATTCATGGAGCGCGATCGTCAAATATCCGCGACCAAGACGCATCGACAGAAACTGCCAACCTTCGTTATTGGTTTGCAGACCGACAGCAGGACGCCCACGAGTCGTGGCTTCTTGAACCGTCGTTTCGTGAATAAGGTGAGCTTCAATGAGTTCACGGGTAATTTTAGTAATACTCGCCGGAGCCAACTCACTTTGCTTGGACAGATCGATACGAGAAATAGGACCTTTAAGGTCAATTAGTTTATATACACGACCAGCATTGACCTGTTTGATATGATCAATATGGCCCGGTTGAGCCATGTACATTTTACGCTCCAGAAATCATCAACGAGTTAATTTTTTTACTTTGCGAAGTAATTGTGAAGTCACTTGGTATATCGCCGTGACCAGTATCACGTATATACATGAATCTTTGTGTATCGAGTCAAATAGTTCGAGGAAAATTAACACCAAAATCGATAAATTGAGACTTAATTTTCATAATAAAACATCGTTATTGAGCCCTGAATTCAATAATTAGAGACAAATAATGAAATATCTCCCTAGCTCCCAATAAATAATCAATTAATGCATATACTTAATTCAGTCTTTTAAAAGATTACTTGGCCTCACTCTAGGAGTATTCATGACAGCCGAATTAAGAAAAACGAAAATCGTCACAACGCTAGGCCCTTCTACTGATAAAGGTAACGTGCTTGAAGAGATCATCAAAGCCGGTGCCAATGTCGTCCGTATGAACTTCTCTCACGGCACCAGCGACGACCATATACAACGCGCAGAAAACGTCAGAGCAATTGCAAAAAGACTTGGCACTCAAATCGCTATTCTCGGTGACTTACAAGGCCCCAAGATTCGAGTATCGACATTCAAAGATGGCAAAATCCAACTTGCTGTGGGTGACAAATTCACTCTCGACAGTAGCCTAGGTTTAGGTGTAGGCAACCAACAAGCAGTCGGTCTTGATTATAAAGAATTACCTAACGACGTTTCAGCTAACGACATCCTGTTACTCGACGATGGTCGTGTTCAGCTGAAAGTGACCGAAGTGGAAGGCTGTCGCGTTCATACAGAAGTCATCATTGGCGGCCCACTGTCAAATAACAAAGGCATCAATAAAAAAGGCGGTGGTCTTTCCGCAGAAGCGCTGACAGAAAAAGATAAGCGCGACATCGTCACCGCAGCCCAAATCAAAGTGGATTACCTCGCAGTGTCTTTCCCACGCAACGGCGCAGACATGCACTACGCTCGTCAGCTTGCACGAGAAGCAGGCTTAGAAGCTCACCTTGTAGCAAAAGTAGAGCGAGCAGAGACGGTAGCCACTGTTGAGAACATGGATGACATCATAATGGCCTCAGATGTGGTCATGGTAGCTCGTGGTGACCTCGGAGTAGAGATTGGCGACCCTGAATTGGTCGGAGTACAAAAACAGCTTATACGCCGTGCTAGAGCGCTTAACAGAACCGTCATCACCGCAACTCAGATGATGGAATCAATGATCTCAGCACCAATGCCAACCCGTGCCGAAGTGATGGACGTTGCCAATGCGGTACTTGATGGAACAGATGCTGTCATGCTTTCAGGTGAAACCGCTGCCGGTGATTACCCGGTTGAAACCGTAAAATCGATGGCAGAAGTCTGCATTGGCGCAGAGAAAATGGCGGGCATTAATAACCAATCTAATTACCGTATTGACCGTACTTTTGTCACCGCCGAAGAAACTGTCTCAATGGCAACCATCTATTCTGCAAACCATATGGAAGGCATTAAGGGCGTAGTCACTCTCACCGAGTCAGGCCGTACTGCACTGATGATGTCTCGTCTAAGTGCTGATATGCCTATCTACGCGCTGTCTCGTAACGAAGGAACACTTAATCGCTGCACCTTATACCGCGGTGTGACACCTATCTACTTCGAGACAGAAGCCGAAGATAGCTTTGACATTGCCCTATCTACGCTCACTTGCCTAAAAGAGAAAGAGCATCTTAAGTTTGGCGATCTCGTGATCGTCACTCAAGGCGACATTATGGATGTAGCGGGCTCAACCAACTGCATGAGAATCTTACCTGTCACTTAATCAGTTGGTGTTTTAGGTCAGTTCGTTGATCAGCGACCCAGCCAAGAGCAAAAAAGGGTTATTGAACTAAGTTCAGTAACCCTTTTTCACTTCAGAACCTTGTTAGCTCATTGCGTACTAACTTTCAAATTCGAGTATTACTTATCAATTTCGAATATTATTTAGCAATTTCGAATATTATTTATCAGCAGCGCAAGTCGCCAACTGTGGCATATGTGAGCTGCGAGCGTTTTCCGTTGAAGTATAGGTTTCTACAAATCGGTAACCCGCCTCTAAACCTAAGTCGTAATCGTACAGCAAATCTTCCTTGTCACTCATCAAAGAGCTCGACTTAAGCGGTTTGCTGGGTGCAATTTGAACAACAAACGCATCGTCCGGTGGAGAGTTCAAAAAGTTCTGAGTTAATGAGTAGGTCTGATAATGAACCATCAACATGTCAGCTAAGCCAGAATCAAACTTATCGCCAATCAAATGACTTAAACGATAAATATCATCAGCACCAAATAGCCATCGTCCACCATTGAGCAGATCAAGGTGCCCTCTATCGCGCTTTTGCTCCTTTGAACGGAGAATTTGCTGCTGAAAGAATGACGTCCAATCGGTTTTCCATTGTTCTACTTTTTGTTGCCAATGATCTTGCACACTATCAAACGACTCACGGAACCATTCCAACTCCTCAGCCGATATAGGCTTAGGTGCTTTCATTAAGGCATGTTTACCTTGAATCTCCTTGGATAGCTCGGCTCCCTCTTCCAATACAGGCTCAGTACGTATCACGACTATCGATCGAGCTTGCCTACGCCATGCTTCTTGCACAGGAATAGACGCAGACACGCCACCGTCAACATAAGCACTGTCACCAATGAAGATTTCATCATTGTACAGGCGAGGGATGGCACAGGTCGCAATCATCACTTTGTACCAGTCTTCTCCCATCAGAGGAAAATAATGGTCTCGTAAGTCTTTAGAATCGGTTACTGCCGCCGAGAAATGTCGATCACCTAAGGTTTGTCGTCCCAAATCAAGATCTAGCTTGTATGGGTAAGCCATGATTTGTTCTAAGGCCCACTCTAAACCTAAGTTCTGACGGTTTCGTATATAAGAGAACAGATTGAAGAATTCAGGAGCCGTCGTTAGATCAAGAACAAAAGAACGACCCAACCCTTTATCACGGCACAGATAGGCACATAAATTAAGCGCACCCGCGGAGGTGCCAAAGAATTCGTCGAAAGGGTCAAAATTAGAAAGAAGAAAGGCATCCAGCACACCAGCCGTAAAAATACTTCGCTGTCCGCCGCCTTGGGCAACCAGTGCTGTTTTTCCAGCAATAAACTTAGCGTAGTAATCTAAGTCTATTGCCGAATCAATATTGGTTATAATCCCACTATTCATTATTCCCTGAGTATAAAAACTCAGCCTCGCAATAGATGGTATTAGCTACCAATCGCAATAAAGCCAAACGAAAGAATGATGGTGTAGATTACTACTGTTATTTGTAGCGCATTTTTCAGATTATGGTCCATAAACACCTCTGGCTTATTATTAATTTGTCGAGTCTCTATTTAAGTATTATCAGGTGTGTGAAGTATCTTCAAGAATCGTCGAAATTAGTCGCACAATATTGATGTAACCATCACAATTAGTAAGTGTATGGATAAGGGTATACTCATGAATAACAAAGCAAATATGATTGCGCTTGTTGCGCTCATTTCCGCTTCAAACTTGTATGCAGCACCGGAAATTATTATCACTCCGATGATTGGTTATACAGGTGGTGGTAGCGTCGAAGACCAGGATGGTAATACTTATGATATGGAAGGTTCAGAAAACTTCACCTTCGCCATTGAAACTCCGCTTGAGAAAGGCCGTATCGGCTTTTTCTATTCCAATCAGAGCTCTGAGTTAGAAACGCTCAATCTAAGCTCCTCAATTCAATACCTGCACTTTCAAAGCAGTATCTACTACCCTGCTTCATCTGCGTTGTCAGGCTATCTAGGGTTAGGTCTTGGTGCTTCTTACGTTGATGTAGATTGGGCGAAAGATAAATATGGATTCTCAACTTCTATCTTTGGTGGCTTAGAGTACAAATTCAGTGACCGCTTAGCGTTAAATACACAATTACGTTGGCTAGGTACTGTGGTCGACAACGACACCTCTGGTGTTTGTAACATACCGAGCAATGGCCAAGACTGTATCATCCGCTTTGATACTGACTGGATGAACCAATTCCAAGCCAATGTCGGATTGAGTTTTACCTTCTAGGTTGAGTCCCCATATTGGATCAATCAGTCTTTAGACTAGAAGTATTCTAAGGAAATGAAAAAACCAGCTTGATGCTGGCTTTTTCATTATAAAAACGGTTTTCAGTTCAACTTAGAACTTGTAGGTCACACCTAGTGCGCCGCCTACTTGTAACTCAACACCTTTGTACATGTCGAGCTCAGGGTGAACTTGTGCGTAAGTATTCCAACCTTCATAGAAATTCACTTTCACGCCTAACGGCAAACGCAAACCAAAGTCGTCATTCCATTCAGCCCAAGCACCTGCACCAACATACCAAGTTAAAGGCGCTTCAGTTTCAAACTGACCACGCTTAAAAATATAGTCAAATGCAGCGCCGTCATTGCCAATCGTAGCACGGTATTTCTGATCAAATTCCACAACGACACTCAGGTCTTGGTCGATGGCGAGTCCAACTTCCAAAGCTGGAGCTTCAGAAGCGTGAGCAAACGAGGCTCCGCTGCAGCACATAAGGCCGATCAAGTAACGATGTTTTATAATATTCTCAGACTGTTTTGAAAAAACGGTAGGTTACTTGAATCATAGCTAAAGATGTCATCACTTGGTTAAAGATCGCAGCCATTGAACGATCAAGAACGAGTAACAACACATCGAGTTAAGTGGTAATTCACTGATTTAGAAAAGATGAAACGTAGAAAGGTCTTTATGTTGCAGAAAACAAAAAAGGAGGCCTTTCGGCCTCCTTTCAATTTATTGAATCAGTGAATTAACCGTTGTTACGAATCCACTCATCCATGTCTGTCTTAAGGTTGTCAGACTTAGTACCGAAGATAGCTTGTACGCCACCAGCAACTACAACAACACCTGCAGCACCTAGTTTCTTCAGTTTGTCTTGGTCAACAGCTTCTGTATCAGCTACTGCAACACGTAGACGAGTAATACAAGCGTCAAGACCAGTGATGTTCGCTTTGCCACCGAATGCAGCAACTAACTCACCAGCAAGCTCAGTACCAGTTGCAACGATGTCGTCTTCTGACTCGTCTTCGCGACCTGGAGTTTTAAGGTCAAGTGCTTTAATCACAGTGCGGAATACAATGTAGTAAATTGCAGCATAACCAATACCACATACAACCATTAGGCCCATCTTAGACGCGTTGCCAGATAGAACTAGGAAGTCGATTAGACCGTGTGAGAAAGATGTACCGTGTACAAAACCTAGAGTGTTCGCAAGAACGTATGCAGAACCAGCTAGTAGAGCGTGGATTGCGTACAATACTGGAGCAACGAATAGGAATGAGAATTCGATTGGTTCAGTGATACCCGTTAGGAATGAAGTCAACGCAGCAGAAGCCATGATGCCCATTACTTTAGCGCGGTTTTCAGGCTTAGCTGAGTGTGCAATTGCGATTGCAGCAGCAGGTAGACCGAACATCTTGAACATGTAACCACCAGCTAGCTGACCGAAGCCATTGCCCGCTGCACGAGATGCGTCATCAGCAACTAGGTAACAAGTAAGAACACCGTTTTGAGTTTCGCCAGCAGCGTTTACACAAGTACCAGCTTCAAAGAAGAAAGGTACGTTCCAAACGTGGTGAAGACCAAATGGAATTAGAGAACGCTCAACGATACCGTAGATACCAAACGCCACTTGTGGGTTTTGGTGAGCAGCCCAATCAGAGAACGCAGAGATAGCGCCGCCAACTGGTGGCCATACTACAGATAGTAGGATTGCTAGACCAATCGCAGAGAAACCTGTGATGATTGGCACGGCACGCTTACCAGCGAAGAAGCCTAGGTACTCTGGTAGTTGAATACGGAAGAAACGGTTGAATGCCCAAGCAGCAACACCACCGACTAGGATACCACCTAGTACACCAGTATCGATTTTATCAACGCCCATTACACCAGCCATTACGCCAAGTGTAGCAGTCATGATGCCGTAACCAACGATAGCAGCTAGACCAGCTACACCGTCGTTATTAGTAAAGCCAAGTGCTACACCTACTGCGAACAGTAGTGCCATTTGACCGAATACTGAACCACCCGCTTGTTCCATTAAGTTTGAAACAATTTCTGGAATGAAAGGAAGGTCTGCTGCACCGACACCTAGCAAAATACCCGCAACTGGTAAAACTGATACTGGTAGCATCAGAGACTTACCAACTTTCTGCAGGTTAGCAAAAAGGTTCTTAAACATGTTTATGCTCCTGATAAAGATAAAATAATTATATGGGTTCTAACGGCACACCCCCGTAGCCTATATGTTAGCACCCAGTGAAAATGTAACCATGTATTGCATTATATTTTCTGCCGCTAAATATATATTGATGCGGAACTAACTTTCTAGTCACTTACGAAATTTAGTTTCAAAACACGTCTTGGATCACATGTCAAATCTAGAAATGCAATGCTTTACAAGTAATTAAATCATTGAAATATATCTATATTTTTTGTTAGGTGTATTATTTTACTGGGTAAATAAAATAGGAGCTAATGTTATTTTTAGTAACAAAATTACAAATGATGTAAATAGTGCTCTCAAGTTCAACATAATTAGTAAACATTAAAAAAAAACGTACTTTTGGTGATCAAAAACACAAAAAGGGAGCTTTCGCTCCCTTTTATTTGTTTAGTTAGTTTTTTATCGCAAAAAAAGTTTTCGGTAATTTTTGGTTGTTTGTTCAGCAACCTCTTTCATTGACAGCCCTTTCAGCTGCGCGATATAAGCCGCTACTTCCACCACATATGCAGGCTGATTCTGGTTACCACGATATGGAACTGGGGCAAGATATGGAGAATCCGTCTCGATCAACAGTCGATCAAGCGGCAAATTCTTTACGACTTCTTTAAGTTCCGTCGCTTGCCTAAAAGTAACGATCCCTGAGATCGAGATATAAAAACCTAACTCCATTGCCGCTTCGGCGAACGCTTGATCTTCAGTAAAGCAATGAATCACACCACCGCACTTCTCTGCTCCACCATCGCGTAAAATAGCTAACGTATCTTCACGCGCGTTACGCGTGTGGATGATCAAAGGTTTATTAAGCTCAACAGCCAACTCAACGTGCTGCTTGAACCTGAGCTGTTGTAGTTCTGCCGTCTCTGGTTGGTAGTGATAATCTAAGCCTGTCTCACCTATCGCCACAACCTTTGGATTGCTCGCATACTCACGCATTCTTTCTAGACAGAAATCGCTCTCTACATCGAGAGGATGAACACCACAAGAAGCTTTAACGTTATCGAACGGCAAGATCATCTCAAGCATGTTTTCAAACGAGTCTAATGTCACACCGACAGAAAGCAGTTGGTCTACGTTTGCTGCCTTCGCCTTATTAACCACGTCTTCTACACTAGTGTGTAAATCTTGGTAATCCAGTTTGTCTAAGTGACAGTGGGAATCTACGAACATGTTTCCTCGCAAGTGGCAATCAGCCAGTTCATTATGAGTAGCTCCGTATTGAGCCCGGGGTGTTGCTTTAACTGCTCAATCAATATCAAGAGTTTATTCGATGCTGCGTAAGCACTTTGATAAGACATTACCTCAAACAAAGCTTTCGCACTCGGAGTCATCGCCTGATTCGCCAAACCAAAATGCAGCTTTTGCACGTCAGACATTAAGTGCCATAGCCAACCTAGTTGAACCAAAGGATCTTTACTAAGCTCAGTGGAGAACTTCAGCATGTCAGGTTGAGTGCCTTTGATAACATTGACAAAACCATCGAGCACTTTTGTTGAGGCTTCAACGCCGCCTTGCTCAAACATGGCTTTCGCTTTCAAAGGCGCGTTGTCATTGAGCGCTAGAATATACTGCGGAACCGCTTTACCTACTTCCCCATCTAGCCAAGTCGATCCAGTATCCAACTGTGGGCTAACCACATTGAATTGCTGACAGCGGCTAATAATAGTCGGCATTAAGCGATTACTGTTACGAGTAGAAAGAATGAAGATGCACTTACTTGATGGCTCTTCTAGAGTTTTCAGCAATGCGTTCGACGCCGATTCGTTCATCGCCTCGGCAGGGTTAAGCAAGATAACGCGCAAACCACCTAACTGGGACGATTGCTGAGCCCAGCGGTTACTCGCACGTACTTGGTCAACGGTAATCGATTTACCTTCTTTCTCAGGTTCAATCACATGGAAATCAGGATGACTCCCCGACTTCATCAATTCACAACTGTGGCAAAATCCACACGACTCGCTTTCGTAATTAGTACACATCAATGCATCGGTAAGTTGGCTAATCAGCGCATCAACGCCGAGCCCTTCCGGTGCATTAACAATAACAGAGTTAGGAAAACGTTCTGCATCGAGACTTTTTTTCCACTCACTCCATACCGGTGTGAGCCAAGAATACACTTCAGCCATGACTACCTACTGTTTATTGAGCCAAGCACTTAGCGCGACTTTAATATCAGCGGCTACTTGCTCAATTTCTTGCTGCGCATTAATCACGAGTACAGAATCGTCTTGCCCTGCGATTTCTAGATAGCGCTCACGCGTTCGGTCAAAAAATGAGATATCCATCTTTTCAATTCTATCAAGCTCACCACGGCCTCTGGCACGCTCTAGTCCTACTCTAGGGTCTAGGTCCAAATATAGCGTTAGATCTGGCTTAAAGCCGCCTAGCGTGGTTGCTTTCAGTGATTCCATCGTAGTGCGTGCTATCTGACGACCACCACCTTGATAAGCTTGAGATGACATATCATGGCGATCACCCAACACCCATTTACCGCTGTCTAATGCGGGTTTGATGACGTTCTCGACTAATTGAACACGTGCCGCGTACATCAGCAATAGTTCCGTCATATCTTGAAGCTTCTCACCTTCGTGCTCTTCTTTAACCAATGAACGCATCTTTTCAGCTAAGACAGTGCCACCCGGCTCACGAGTATTGACGATATCTTCAACACCCGATGCTTTTAATGTCTCAACGATGGCATTGATTGCTGTACTTTTGCCAGCGCCTTCAAGGCCTTCAACTACGATAAATTTCGACTGATTCATAATTATTTCTTTATTTGTTTTTTCTTAATTGCTTTAAGTAAGCTCGTACTGCACGGTTATGCTCAGTCAAACTCTTTGAAAATACGTGACCGCCCGTTCCACTCGCAACAAAATACAGGTAGTTGCTCTTTTCTGGATTCAGCGCAGCATTGATAGACGCTTTACCCGCCATTGCAATCGGCGTCGGTGGTAAACCACTCATTGTATAGGTGTTGTATGGCGTTGGAGTACGTAAGTCTTTCTTACGTATATTGCCTTTGTAACTGTCGCCCATGCCGTAGATAACCGTTGGGTCAGTTTGCAGACGCATACGCTTGTTCAAGCGATTAACGAACACAGAAGATACACGTTCACGCTCTGACGCTACTGCAGTCTCTTTCTCAATGATAGACGCAAGAATTAGCGCTTCATATGGCGATTTAAGAGGCAGTTTATCGGCTCTATTTTCCCACTCATCATTGACCACGTTCATCAGATCTCGGTGGGCACGTTTCAACAAATCTAAATCCGTTGTGCCATAGGTGTAGTGGTATGTTTCCGCTAAGAAAAGGCCTTCTAGCTTTTCATTTTCGATACCAAGCTTTTGTGCGATCTCTTTTTCAGAGACATCATTCAACGTCTGCTGAATGAATTCGTTGTCTTTTAACTGAACAAGCCACTCGTCAAAACGACTGCCTTCTACGAAGGTAATGGTAAATTGGTGCTCTTTCCCTTCGACAAGCACTTGTAGCGCCTGCTCTAGGGTTAAACCGGGTTCAAGCAGGAATGTACCCGCTTTTACGTCTACAAGCTCAGGATGTAACTTACGGATTAATTTCTCGTAAGGAGAAGCCTCAAAAAGCCCCTCGTTAATCAACTGTGCTAGAACACGGTTAAAGCTGCTACCTGAAGCAACGGTAACCACCTGCGGTTTTTCTAATTGAATAACTTGTTTCAGGTTATCTTGCGCTTGGTTGTAAACATAAAAACCAGCAGCAGCGGCTGCAATTAAGCACAAGGTAATAAAAATAAATAACTTTTTGATCACGAGTTTAGTTGTCCTTGAAGGCTACGAGTAACGGTTCCAATGTTGAATTGGGTATCACTAATACGGGTAACTGGGGCAACCCCTAAGATGGAGTTGGTCATGAAAATCTCATCAGCTTGCATGAGTTGAGATAAGCAGTAGTCACTAATTGTAACGGAAAGTTCAGCTTGATTCAGCGCGGTTAACACTTGCTTACGCATAACCCCCGCCACACCACTTTGCGTGAGTTGAGGTGTATATATCATCTGACCTTTGCGCCAAAACAGATTAGCCATGGTGGTTTCAATCACATTGCCCGAGATATCAAGAACTACACCATCAGCTTCATCGGCCTGATCCATTTCATCTTTCATCAAGATCTGCTCAAGACGATTATTGTGCTTATGACCTGCGAGCAATGGGCTCAAACCTAGTGCTTGTTGGCAGATACCGAGTTCTACACCAGAATCTTGCCACGCTGAATAATGACTAGGGAAATCAAATGTACTGATGGTTATCGTTGGCTTGGCGATATTCTTGGTACTGTAGCCACGACCGCCGGCCCCACGGCTAACGTGTAGCTTTATCCCAGCTTTTTGATTATGAGGCTTGTTTGTATCATGGAGGATCTTTGAACCATAAAGGCTCTTTGTTCCATGAAGATCGTTATCTTGGATATGTTGAAGTGCATTATCGATCCAAAGGCTAACAACATCCCAATCAAGTGTTGGAATACGTAACGCTTTAAGGCATTCGTCGACACGACATTGATGATCATAAAAATGCTGAACCTGACCCTCTTGGACAAGCATGGTGGTAAAACAACCATCCCCGTACTGGAACGAACGATCCAAGATATCGACAGTTTGCTGGCTTTCTCCATCAACCCAAAACATGTTTTTCCCCATAAAAAGAAACGGCTCAATGCTAAAGCATCAAGCCGTTTAAAAACAAGTCTAATTATGACTATCTACGAATGTTTACATCTTTAATAAGATGATTAAATCTTTTTGAAGATCAAACAGCCGTTTGTACCACCGAAACCGAATGAGTTACATGCAGCATATTCCATACCGCTAACTTTACGCGCAGTGTGGGGTACTAAGTCAATATCTAAGCCTTCTTCAGGATCATCTAAATTGATTGTTGGTGGAACAATTTGATCAATTAGAGACATCGCTGTGATGATCGCTTCAGCAGAACCTGCAGCACCTAGAAGGTGGCCTGTCATTGATTTCGTAGAAGAAACCAAGACTTGCTTGCTGCCTGCTTCGCCAAGAGCACGCTTGATGCCCTTAACTTCCGCTACGTCACCTGCAGGAGTCGAGGTACCGTGCGCGTTAACATAACCGATTTGTTCACCAGTAATGCCAGCATCACGCATAGCCGCTTCCATTGCTAGTGCACCACCAGAGCCATCTTCACTTGGAGATGTCATGTGGTAAGCGTCACCCGACATACCGAAGCCAACTAGCTCACAGTAAATCTTAGCGCCACGAGCTTTAGCATGCTCATACTCTTCAAGAACCATCATGCCTGCACCGTCACCAAGAACGAAGCCGTCACGGCCTTTGTCCCATGGACGAGAAGCTTTTTGAGGCTCATCGTTACGAGTAGACAATGCTTTAGCCGCACCAAAACCGCCCATACCTAGTGGTGTAGATGCTTTTTCAGCACCACCCGCTAGCATTGCGTCAGCATCGCCGTATGCAATCATACGAGCCGCGTGGCCAATGTTATGTAGGCCAGTCGTACATGCTGTAGAGATCGCGATGTTTGGACCGCGTAGGCCACGCATGATAGACATGTGACCCGCAATCATATTCACGATCGTCGACGGTACGAAGAACGGGCTGATTTTACGAGGGCCTTTTTCAGTTAGAGCCTTGTGACCGGCTTCGATCAAACCAAGACCACCAATACCAGAACCGATAGCAACGCCTACACGAGGAGCGTTTTCTTCAGTAATAGTTAGGGCTGAATCATCTAAAGCTTGAATACCTGCTGCGACGCCGTACTGGATGAACAAGTCCATCTTACGAGCATCTTTTTTAGTCATATACTCTTCGCAGTTAAAGTCTTTAACTAGACCTGCAAAACGAGTTGAGAAATTGGTTGCATCAAAATGGTCGATATTAACGATACCACTTTGACCAGCTAGCAGGGCTTTCCAAGAAGATTCTACAGTGTTGCCTACCGGCGACAACATACCCATGCCAGTGACAACTACACGACGCTTGGACACGATATTACACTCCGGGGATTGAGGTGATTTAAGATGAGGATAGATGAGTTAGATAAAACACAGGCGGTCAAGGTGACCGCCTGGGAGAGATTATTACTGAGCGCTAGTTACGTAATCGATAGCAGCTTGAACAGTAGTAATTTTCTCAGCTTCGTCATCTGGGATTTCAGTGTCGAATTCTTCTTCTAGAGCCATTACTAGCTCAACTGTGTCTAGAGAATCTGCACCTAGGTCATCAACGAAAGAAGCTTCGTTTTTAACTTCAGCTTCGTCTACACCTAGCTGTTCAACAATGATTTTCTTTACGCGTTCTTCGAGGTTGCTCATTTTTTCTTTTCCTTTACAGAGTTCGCTTTATGCGATGTTTTCCGTAGTTTATTCAATCTATTGAAAGTTGCAAGGTCAACTTTTCTGGTCAAACCACAATTTTCACGATTTTAACCGAAATTACGTATGATCTTGACTTAAATCATGCACAAATGTTGCACATAATTTACACCATGTACATACCGCCATTGACGTGAAGTGTTTCACCTGTGATATAAGCTGCCGCAGGTGACGCCAAAAATACCACAGCTTCAGCGATTTCGCGAGGGTCACCTAGTCGACCTGCTGGTACATTCGCCAAAGTTGCTGCACGTTGGTCATCATTTAGCGCTTTAGTCATGTCTGTTTCGATGAAACCTGGCGCTACAGTGTTCACTGTAATACCACGAGACGCAACTTCACGAGCCATTGATTTAGTGAAACCAATCACACCAGCTTTTGCTGCTGCGTAGTTAGCTTGACCAGCGTTACCCATAGTACCTACTACAGAACCAACGTTTACGATACGGCCTTGACGCTTCTTCATCATGCCACGCAATACAGCTTTAGACATGCGGAAGATAGGCGTTAGGTTAGTATCAATGATGTCATTCCATTCATCGTCTTTCATACGCATGAGAAGGTTATCACGAGTGATACCTGCGTTGTTAACCAGAATGTCAATCGCACCGAATTCATCGTTGATGGTTTTCAGTGTAGCAGCAATTGAGTCAACATCAGTGACATTAAGAGCAAGACCCTTACCGTTCTCACCAAGGTACTCGCTGATTGCAGCAGCGCCGCCTTCAGACGTAGCAGTACCGATAACTTTAGCACCACGCTCAACTAAAAGCTCAGCGATTGCACGACCGATGCCACGGCTTGCGCCTGTAACTAGTGCAACTTTGCCTTCTAAATTCATCATAACTTCTCTATTAATTGGTTATTTACTTAGCAGCGTCTAGTGATGCAGTGTCATTAACTGCAGCAGCTGTCATAGTTTTAACAATACGTTTTGTTAGACCAGTAAGAACCTTACCTGGGCCTAATTCTAGTAGCTTTTCAACGCCTTGCTCATTCATCGCTTGTACACCTTCAGTCCAACGAACTGGGCTGTATAGCTGACGAACAAGTGCACTTTTGATTTTTGCAGGGTCTGTTTCAGCAATAACATCGACGTTATTGATAACAGGCAGTGCCGGTGTGTTGAACTCTAGAGCTTCTAGAGCAACCGCTAGCTTGTCTGCTGCAGGCTTCATAAGGGCACAGTGAGACGGCACAGATACAGGTAAAGGAAGGGCACGTTTAGCGCCTGCTTCTTTACATAGTGCACCAGCGCGCTCTACTGCCGCTTTGTTACCCGCGATAACAACTTGGCCAGGTGAATTGAAGTTAACTGGAGACACAACTTCGTCTTGTGCCGCTTCTTCACACGCTTTAGCAATCGCTTCATCATCTAGACCGATGATTGCGTACATTGCACCAACGCCAGCAGGAACCGCTTCTTGCATCAGTTGACCACGTAGCTCAACCAGCTTGATCGCTTCTTTAAAGTCGATAACACCCGCACACACGAGTGCAGAGTATTCACCTAGGCTGTGGCCTGCTAGGTTTGCAGGTTGCTCTAGACCAAGCTCTTGCCATACACGCCAGATTGCAACAGACGCAGTGAGTAGAGCTGGTTGAGTACGGAAAGTTTCATTTAGATTTTCTACTGGACCATCTTGAACCAATGCCCATAGATCGTAACCAAGTGCTTCTGAAGCTTCAGCAAATGTCTTTTTAACAACATCATACTGTTCGCCTAGGTCAGCAAGCATACCGATAGCTTGAGAGCCTTGGCCTGGGAATACGATAGCAAATTTGCTCATTGTAATTTTCCTTTAAGCAAAGCAAAAAATTGAATAAGGCACATAAGTTATGTGCCTTGTTTGTTGATTATCGCTTGGGGTTAGAATTTAACTAACGCAGAACCCCAAGTGAAGCCGCCGCCAAATGCTTCAAGTAGAAGCGTTTGACCACGTTTAATTCGCCCGTCGCGAACAGCCTCATCAAGGGCCGTTGGTACGGTTGCTGCCGACGTATTGCCGTGCTTATCAAGAGTAATCACAACTTGATCAAGCGACATAGTCAGCTTTTTAGCGGTTGCCGAGATAATACGGTAGTTCGCTTGGTGTGGGACTAACCAATCAAGCTCTGACTTATCCATATTGTTCGCAGCTAATGTGTCTTTAACTAGCTTAGAAAGCTGAGTTACCGCCACTTTAAATACTTCGTTGCCCGCCATGTGCAGCCATTTGTCTGCATCACCGCCACGCTCTGGAACTTCTAGGCTTAGAAGCTCACCATATTTACCATCAGAGTAAATGTGGGTAGACAAAATACCTGGCTCTTCGCTTGCGCCTACAACCACCGCGCCTGCAGCATCACCAAATAAGATGATAGTAGAGCGGTCAGTCGGATCACAGGTTTTTGACAGTGCATCCGCACCGATTACCAAAACGTTTTTACACATACCAGTCTTGATATGTTGATCAGCAACAGACAGTGCATAGACAAAGCCAGAACACGCCGCAGCTAAATCAAACGCAGGGCAGCCTTTGATACCAAGCTTACCTTGTACCTGACATGCCGAAGACGGGAATGTATGGCTACTGCTGGTTGTCGCAACGATGATTAAATCAATATCTTCTTTGTCGATACCTGCCATCTCAATGGCATTCTCAGCAGCGTAAAACGCCATATCCGCAACGGTTTCGTTTTCCGCTGAAATACGACGCTCTTTAATACCTGTTCTAGCAACGATCCACTCATCGCTAGTCTCTACCATTTTCTCTAAGTCTGCGTTAGTACGCACCTGAGATGGCAAGTAGCTGCCAGTACCTAAAATTTTGCTATACATGAAGACTAATAATGCCTCTCGAGTAAAACCGCTTCCAAACGATCGCTAATGCGGCTGGGGACTTGTCGTTTGACCTCGTGTACTGCTTCACCAATCGCGTTGACGACTGCAGACACATCAGCACTTCCATGACTTTTAATGACAATGCCGCGCAATCCTAACAAACTTGCGCCGTTATACTGGTCGGGGTTCAAGGTTTTTAATTCAGTAAATAGCTCAGAAAACAACATTCTGGCGATCCAACCCTTTATTGTTGAAGCCATCATGCGCGTTTTTAGCTTATCAATAAAGAGCTGAGCTGTACCTTCGCACGTTTTTAAGCAGACATTGCCCACAAAACCATCACATACGACGACATCAGCGGCATCTTGAAGTAATTGATTACCTTCAATATAGCCTATGAAGTTCACAGACTGAGTATTAGACAACATTTCCGCGCATCGTTTCACAAGGTCATTGCCTTTGATTTCTTCTGCACCGATATTCAAGATAGCGACACGTGGAGCGCGACCTAAATGTTGTTCCGCTAATGCACTGCCCATTACAGCAAACTGAAACAGTGAATCTGCGTCACTAGAAACGTTCGCTCCTAAATCAAGCATCCATGTACGGTTGCCAGAAGCAGTAGGCAAAGCTGAAACCAATGCAGGCCTATCAATACCGGGAAGGAGTTTGAGTCTGAAACGAGATAACGCCATCAGTGCGCCAGTGTTACCACCACTCACACAAGCATCAGCCTGTGATTCGGCAACCAAATCGATAGCAGCACGCATAGAACTACCCTGACTATTACGTAAAGCTAGTGAAGGTTTTTCAGAATTGGAAATGACTCGATCACAATGCTGGATACTCAAACGAGAATCAGGCATTCGACCTAATGAAGATAATTGAGATGTGATCGCATTTCGATCACCTATGAGAATGACTTTTAGCTCTGGGAAATACGACAGTGCCTGCACGGCGGCAGGCACTGTTACACGAGGACCGAAGTCCCCGCCCATTGCATCAAGCGCAACGGTTAGATTTTGCAAAGGTCAACCTTACTTGTTGATAACCTTTTTGCCGCGGTAGAAACCTTCGGCAGTCACGTTGTGACGTAGGTGAGTTTCACCTGAAGTTGCGTCTACAGAAAGTGCAGCTGTAGTTAGCGCATCGTGTGAACGACGCATGCCACGCATTGAACGTGATTTCTTGCTCTTTTGTACGGCCATTGACCCTACTCCTATGTAAATTCTTAAAGATACTTACTAATAAGTTACTTCTTTAAGTTTTTTAAAACATCAAATGGATTCGGCTTTTTATCTTCCTCAATTTCTTCAGGAAGTTCACCAAACACCAAGTTATTTGAGTTAACGCTACATTTCGCATCGTCGTGCATTGCTATTTGTGGCAATCCAAGGATGAACTCGTCTTCAACTAATTGAATCAGGTCTAACTCACCGTACTCGTTCAGATCTACCAAATCGTACTCTTCCGGTGCTTCCTCTTCACTTTTCTCGCTGTAAACAGGAGTATAAGTAAATTGGACATCGCACTCATGTGCGAAAACCTCATTACAACGTTGACACTCTAAATCGACTTCGACGTTAGCTTTACCAGAGATAACGACTAATCGTTGTTCATCAAGCCCAAATGACATTGAGACTTGCGCGTCACGTTTTACGCCTTCAGTTGTTTCGGTTAAACGCTTTAAAAGACTGACTTGAATGATACCATCCATATCGAGTCGTTTTTGAGCCGTTCTTGCCGGATCAACTGTACGCGGTATTTTTTCCTTTTGCATAGGGCGCGAATCTTATCTTCCAAATCGTGTTTAGTCAAAGGAAATGGCAAAAAAAATGTACTTTCCTACCTTTCCTGTTCAGAGCATTATGAATAGCAGGATAAGTTACGTTATCCTGAACTAAATGCTTACACGAATTGTAAATTAAAATGAGAAATTACCAACTAGTTTTAGCTTCTACATCTCCATTTAGGCAAGAGATCCTCAAAAAACTACAGTTAGACTTTGTCACAGCGAAGCCTGACTGCGATGAAACGCCACTTCCAGAAGAGACACCTCAACAGTTAGTGATGCGTCTTGCCGAGACAAAAGCCAAGTCTTGTACTATCGAACAACCAAGCCTAGTGATTGGTTCCGATCAAGTGTGTGTGATTGATGGAGAAGTCATTGGTAAACCACACACTCGTGAAAAAGCGATTGAGCAGCTATCTCGCCAAAGCGGCAAAAGCATCACTTTCTATACTGGGGTAACCGTATGGAACAGCGAGACCAATAAAGCCGACACTCGCTTAGATACCTTCATCGTGCATTTCCGTGATTTAACACAGCAGCAAATCATTTCTTATGTTGAGAAAGAACAGCCTTATTACTGCGCGGGCAGTTTTATGTGTGAAGGGTTAGGTATCGCGCTATTTAAACAGATGGAAGGTAAGGACCCGAATACCTTGATCGGTCTACCTCTGATCGATCTGGTTGATATGTTAGAAGCGCAAGGAATGAGCGTACTATAACTGATACCCTCTCTTTGTTAGAGATTCCCTACTCCTTCCTTCGTCAGTCTAGGGAAGGACGAAGATAGCTACATTATCCAATCAGCTCATGATGTAGAACCTGACTTTAAAAAGTCGTCATCCTCATGAGCGAGGAACGAGCGAGTTGGGGATCTTCTACAACAGATGAAAACAAAAAAGGTTGACGAATTTCGTCAACCTTTTTGTTAGTAGATAGGTAAGGCTAGAAACAGCTAACCCTTTCGTATCTCGTATCTCGTATCTTCTTAAAGCTTACGTAGACCAGTGAGTGCTCTCTCTAGCCTTTTTTCCATTGGAGCCGAGATATCCATCTTCTCTTCGCTACCTGGGTGGGTAAACTTAATATTGGCGGCATGTAAGAACAAACGATTCAATCCTACTTTACCCGTGTAAGCATCAAAACGACGATCACCGTAACGGTCATCCCAAGCAATTGGGTGGCCAGTATACTGAGCGTGTACTCGAATTTGGTGCGTACGGCCGGTAATTGGGCTTGCCTGAACTAACGTCGCATCTTGGAATTTTTCCAAAACCTTAAAACGAGTTTCAGAAGCCTTACCATTCGGGTTAACGCGAACAATGCTGTTTACTTCATTTTTCAATAAAGGGGCATTAACCACTTTACAGCTGTTCTTCCATTCGCCCATCACTAAAGCGAAGTAGTATTTTTGAACCGTTTTTTCACGGAACTGTGCTTGAAGGTGTCTTAGCGCAGAGCGCTTCTTAGCAACAAGCAAAATGCCAGACGTATCTCTATCAATACGGTGCACTAATTCAAGAAAACGAGCATCAGGGCGAAGTGCACGCAATGCTTCAATCGCGCCAAACTTTAGCCCACTACCACCATGAACCGCAGTGCCAGACGGTTTATTAAGAATCAGCATGTGATCATCTTCATAAATGATGCACTGTTCTAATTCAGAAACCTTATTGAGTTTCGTGCTTGGCACGTTCTCTTCTGTTTTCTCTTCAATAGTGACTGGCGGGATACGAACTAAATCACCTGCTTTTAGTTTGTATTCAGCCTTGATGCGTTTTTTGTTTACGCGGACTTCGCCTTTACGCACGATTCGGTAAATCATGCTTTTCGGGATGTTTTTTAATTGGTTGCGTAAGAAGTTATCAATACGCTGACCAGCCATATCTTCGTCAATGTCGACAAATTGGACTTGGGTTCTAATTTCGCTCATTGGGCCATTGTATCACTGTCACTTTTGATAATTGAGATTTTCTTAACCCTATTCTGAACTTATTTATCTATAATCCCTGCCGTTCTATCCCTAAAAGGTCATTGAAGTTCTATATTTCTTTGATTCTTCGAACAAAAAAGCACCAAGCTTCCTGCAAATTAAAATATCAATTGATAAATTATTTATAGACAGTGAGTTAGAGCTATCAAAACCCAAACAAAAACTGTTTTTTTTACCGCATTACGACAAAGCAGATTGCTGTGTTTACCGACCACTGCTATAGTTCACAGCTGCTATCAATGGATTGACTAATATTTAAACAGCTAACCATTCATAAGCAAGTAAATGAGTAGATGACTCAGATTAGACAGTGCTGCAATCGGCGTAAGACACGGTCAACTGAGTTCCTTATCGCTCTACTCACGTACACTCATGTTGAGTATTCACCGCCACATCGCGGATCATAGGCTAACTCCCTATGATGACTGACGTGCCCCAGAGCATCCCTACTCCAGCCGGGAGGCTGCACCGATAAAGCCATGGGATCTGGCACCATGAGAAACGAATAAAGCGATAAGACCAATGATGAAAATAAGAAAAGACAATGAGAATTTCTAAATGAAAAGAATGTTAATTAACGCAACTCAAAAAGAAGAGTTGCGTGTCGCTTTGGTTGATGGCCAGCGACTGTTCGATCTAGATATCGAAAGTCCAGGTCACGAGTCAAAGAAAGCGAATATCTACAAAGGACGTATTACCCGTATTGAACCAAGCCTAGAAGCGGCATTTGTTGATTACGGCGCAGAACGTCACGGTTTCCTCCCTCTTAAAGAAATTGCCCGCGAATACTTCCCTGAAGGTTATACATACCAAGGCCGTCCTAGCATTAAAGAAGTGCTAAGAGAAGGACAAGAAGTAATCGTACAAGTTGAGAAAGAAGAACGTGGTAGCAAAGGCGCTGCACTGACAACTTTCATCTCTTTGGCTGGTAGTTACTTAGTTCTTATGCCTAATAACCCTCGTGCTGGCGGTATTTCTCGTCGTATCGAAGGTGATGAACGCACTCAACTGAAAGCAGCATTAAGCACTCTTGAGCTTCCTCAAGGCATGGGCTTAATCGTGCGTACAGCAGGTGTTGGTAAAAGTGCAGAAGAGCTAGAGTGGGACTTGAACGTTCTATTGAATCACTGGGGCGCTATTAAGCAAGCTTCTGATTCAAATGCAGCTCCTTTCCTTATTCACCAAGAAAGTAACGTTATCGTTCGTGCGATTCGTGACTATCTACGTCGTGATATTGGCGAGATTCTAATCGACAGCAATACTATTTTTGAACGTGCACAAGCGCACATTCAATTAATACGCCCAGATTTCATGAATCGCGTTAAGAAATACGATGGTGAAGTGCCACTATTCAGCCATTACCAGATTGAAAGCCAGATCGAATCAGCTTTCCAACGTGAAGTTCGTCTTCCGTCTGGTGGTTCTATCGTGATCGACCCAACAGAAGCTCTAACTTCTATCGATATCAACTCTGCTCGTGCAACAAAGGGCAGCGATATTGAAGAAACAGCGCTAAACACTAACCTAGAAGCAGCCGATGAAATTGCACGTCAATTACGTCTACGTGACCTAGGTGGTCTTGTTGTTATCGACTTCATCGATATGACTCCGGTTCGCCACCAACGCGAAGTTGAAAGCCGTCTACGTGATGCCGTTCGTTTAGATCGTGCACGTGTTCAGATTGGTCGTATTTCTCGCTTTGGTCTTCTAGAGATGTCTCGTCAACGTTTGAGCCCATCACTAGCAGAAGCAAGCCACCACATTTGTCCTCGTTGTACAGGTACTGGTGTTGTTCGTGATAACGAATCTCTAGCACTTTCTGTTCTACGTTTGATTGAAGAAGAAGCTCTGAAAGACAACACAGCACAAGTACTTGCTGTTGTGCCTGTTCCAATCGCCTCTTACCTTCTGAACGAAAAACGTCGCTCAGTAAACCACATCGAGAAGAACCAAGAAGTTAAGATCACTGTTGTTCCTAACTCTGACATGGAAACACCACACTTTGAGGTTATCCGTGTTCGTGAAGGTGAAGAGTTCGATCTACTCTCTTACTTGCTGCCTACCAAGCTAGAAGCTTTAAAAGAAGCAGAAAGCAAAGAACCAGTAGAACAGACTATTCGTCCTAAGAAGATCGAAGAGCCTGCTCTGAAAGGTTTCGCGGCTCCAGCTCAATCAGCACCTACTCCTGCACCAGCTCCTAAAGCTGTTGAAGAGAAGAAAGTTGAACCAGCTGCAACGCAAGAACCTAGCCTAATTGGTCGTTTCTTCAAAGCTATCGGTAGCTTCTTATTTGGCTCTTCAACTCAAGAAGAGAAAAAAGAAGAAGAGAAGCAAGAAGAAAAACCTAAGAACAATCGCAACAACGGTAACCGTCAACGCCGTGATCGTAACGACAACCGCCGTCGTAACCAACGTGGTGACAATCGCAACGAAAACCGTGACAACAAACGCCGTCGTAAACCTGTACGTGATGAGAAAACTGAAGAGCAAAAAGAAGCAGCTCCACAGCAAACTCGTCAGCCTCGTAAGCCTAAGCAAGATCGTCGCAATAAGCCACGTGATGAGCAGAAGCAACAGGAAGAGCAAGTACCATCTAAATTAGCAGAAGAAGGTCTACAGCTAGCGGCAGAAGCTCAAGCTGATAAACCAGAAGCGCCAAAGGCGAAGCCTGAAGCAAAAGCTGTGAAAATTAAAGAGCGTCGTCAACGTCGTAAGCTGAACAAACTGGTTCGAGTTAAAGACCAGCAAGCTCAAGCAGAAGCTGACAACAATGCCGATAACGCTTCAAAAGAGCAAAAGGCACAAACAGCAAATCACGAACAAGCTGTGGCTCAAGAGCAAAAAGTTGTGGAACAAGTAGAAGCAACTCAAGTAAATGCTGAGCAAACAGAACAGGAAGAGCCGAAGCAACGTCGTAACCGTCGTTCTCCACGTCACCTACGTGCAAGTGGTCAACGTCGTCGTCGCGGTCGTGATCGTCGCCCTAACCCATTCCGCCTACGTAAAGGTGGTGTAGCTTCTCCTGAGATGGCTATGGGTAAAGTGATGCCTCGCTTCATTCCAAAACCTCACCACAATCAGACAAAACCTGAAGTGGCTGAAATGGACGTTGCTGTTGAAGCTCAAGTTGCTGTTCAAGCTCCAGAGCAAAATACAGCTCAAGAGAATGCACCTCAAAGCAACGTAGTGATGGCTGGCGGTTTTGCTTGTCCTGAATTAGCTATGGGTAAAGTAATCATCTCTCGTGAAGACGCAGTTGTTGCTAAAGAAACTCGCTCTGAAGCTCAGGTAACTGAAGCTCCTGTTGTCGTTGAAGAAGCACCAGTGGTTGTTGAAACTGAGAAAGTTGAAGCTCCAGTGATTGTTGAAGCGACGAAAGTCGAAGCGCCTGTTGCAGTAGAAGAGACAACACCAGTTGTTGAAGCTGAAGCACCTAAAGCTGAAAGTGCAAAAGTTGAAGAAGCGCCTGTTGTAAAAGCAGAAGCTCCTCAAGCTGCACCAAAAGCAACGGTTGCTAAGAAGCAAGCAGGCTCTCCAATGACTAAAGCTCCTGGTCCACAAGAGATCAAAGAGATTGAAGTTGTTGCAGCTCCGTTCCGCACTGAGCGTTTTGTACCGAAAGGTGCAGGTAGTCAGGCAGCGTCGAACCAAGCTGGCGCAGGTATGACTAAGCCAAACTACTAACGATTACTGATAGATAATCACAAGTAAATAGAATCAAAGGCTGCTTATTAAAGCAGCCTTTTTCATATCTACTAATCGAATAAAAATTAACAGATATATTACTCAAAGTTAGGTTCAACCTTGAACTTAGTCACATTTTTGGGTAGCATTCGCGCACTTATCTTTTCGACACTTCGCTATTGCCGCTCTTTTCCATCACTGTTTGGCTACGCAATACACTCGTGTCGGTAAATCCATTTTTAGCATAGCTGAGCAAACATGTTCGAATTCCCACAATTTTCAAAGCACTCTGTAAAGAATGACGTGCTTTCAGGTCTTACAGTAGCCCTAGCTCTGGTACCTGAAGCCGTAGCATTCGCCTTTGTTGCTGGCGTTGACCCAATGGTTGGTCTTTACGCAGCATTCATCGTAGGTTTAATCACTTCCGTCTTCGGTGGTCGTCCAGGTATGATTTCTGGTGCCACTGGCGCAATGGCCGTTGTAATGGTGAGCCTAGTGGCAACCCATGGCGTTCAATACCTATTCGCAGCCGTTATGCTGGCTGGCCTTCTGCAAATTGCAGCGGGTGTATTCAAGTTAGGTAAATTTATCCGTATCGTTCCACACCCAGTAATGATTGGTTTCGTGAACGGTTTGGCAATTGTGATCTTCCTAGCTCAGCTTGGTCAATTTAAAGCGCCAGACGTAACGGGTGCATTAACTTGGTTACCAAGCGGCCAAATGACACTGATGTTAGGCCTAGTCGCACTCACTATGGGTATCATCCACTTCCTACCTAAGCTAACAACAGCAGTACCATCTTCATTGGTTGCTATTGTAACGGTAACGGCTTTGGTTGTAGGCCTTGATCTTGAAACTCGTACTGTTGTTGACTTCCTACGTACTATGTCTGGTGACGAAGCCGCTACGCTAGCGGGCTCTCTACCAACGTTCTCTATTCCTGCAGTTCCATTTTCTTTCGAGACACTTCAGATCATCCTGCCATACGCAATTATCCTTGCAGCTATCGGCCTGATCGAGTCTCTACTGACACTAACGGTACTAGACGAAATGACAAACACTCGTGGCCAATCTAACCGTGAATGTGTTGGTCAAGGTATGGCTAACGTAACGTGTTCTGTATTCGGTGCGATGGGTGGTTGTGCGATGATCGGTCAATCGATGATCAACGTAAACTCAGGCGGTCGTGGTCGTCTTTCAGGTATCGTAGCGGCAGTTGCACTACTGATGTTCATCCTGTTTGGTTCTGCACTGATTGAAATGATTCCTCTAGCAGCACTTGTGGGCGTAATGTTCATGGTTGTTATCGGTACGTTTGAATGGGCAACCTTCAAGCTTGCGCGTCGCGTTCCTAAGCAAGATTTCTTCGTTATCGTTCTGGTTACCGTGGTAACAGTACTAACGGACCTTGCGGTCGCTGTTGGTGTGGGTGTTGTTGCTTCGGCACTAATGTTCGCATGGCAACATGCTAAACACATCTACGCAGATAAATCAGTTAACGCTGAAGGCTCTAAAGAGTACAAAGTTAACGGCCCAATCTTCTTTGGTTCAACCGCTAACTTCCTTGAGTTGTTTGACGCATACAACGATCCACAAGATGTTATCGTTGATTTCGCCAACTCACGCGTGACTGACCACTCTGCAATTGAAGCGATCGACACGATTGCTGACCGTTACGCGGCGCTAGGTAAAACACTTCACCTTCGCCACCTAAGCCAAGACTGTGTTGCTATGCTGCACAAAGCCGGCAGCTTAGTTGAAGCGAACGTTGCAGAAGACCCAATCTACAAAGTAATGTCTAAGTAAGCTTAGTCATGGCTTAAAGCTAGATTTAGAAAGGCCGACATTCGATGTCGGCCTTTTTTATATCGATGAATCTTGATACTTTATCGCCCAACCAAGAACACAGCCTCTACACTAAATTGAACGCAGTATCGCTTCGCTAGACTCTTCGATTAAATCCAACACCAACTCAAAGCCATTTCCCTCACCATAATAAGGATCCGGTATCTCTTGATATTGTGACTCTCCAAAGCTCAAGAATAGCGCAAGTTTGTATTGAAAGTGGGCTGGACACTGATTCGTTAAATCATCTAGATTCGCCTTATCTGCGGCTAGTATTAAATCAAACTCATCAAAATCATTCATCACTACCTTGCGAGACGTAATACCTTTGAAGCTGTAGCCACGATTTTCACCTGCTGACTTAGAACGTGAATCTGGTGGGTTACCTTGATGAAAGCCAATCGTCCCCGCGGAGTCGACCGTTACATCAATATCCATCTGTTGAGCTTTCTTTCTAAGCACCGCTTCACCTGTTGGCGAACGACAAATATTCCCCATGCAAACAACGAGTATCTTTTTCATCCGTAATCACCTGTTCTTCCGATGGTTTTTGCTATCGTTAAGTTAGGCTATGATAGGCGCAATCACAACTTAAAAGGATTTGTTATGTCGACCGAAGACAACAAAGAACAACGCCATAAAGCAAGACAACAGAAAGTAAAAGAACAAGTTGATGCGCGAGTGGCTGCAGCACAAGAAGTGAAAGGCTTATTGCTGGTTATTACTGGTAACGGTAAAGGAAAATCAACATCCGGTTTTGGTACCATTACACGTGCCGTTGGTCATGGTAAGAAATGTGCCGTTGCACAATTTGTCAAAGGGACTTGGGATAACGGCGAAAAGAACGTTCTTCAAAAGCTGGATGTGGAATTCCAAGTTATGGGAACCGGCTTCACTTGGGAAACCCAAAACAAGGCTCAAGATATCGAAGCCGCGCAGCGCGTGTGGAAAGAGTGTCAGCGCATGCTAGCCGATGAGTCGATTGATGTGATTCTGTTTGATGAGCTGACTTACATGGTGAGCTATGGCTATATCGAGCTGGATGAAGTGGTCGAAGCTCTGAATAACCGTCCTAAAATGCAGTCAGTAATCATTACTGGCCGTGGCGCGCACCGTACTCTTACAGAGATGGCGGATACGGTATCTGAAGTTCGTAACGTGAAACACGCTTTCGAATCGGGTGTGAAAGCGCTTCAAGGCGTTGACTGGTAATCGCATTCAACTAGAGATCCCCGACTCGGTCATTCTTCCCTCTAGAGGATGACGACCCTTCAGTGTTACTCCTCTTAATAAAGGACGAGCACCGATCGTCATTCCCTAGAACGAGGAACGAGTCTCATAGGGAATCTCTTTGCTTACTAAGCCCGGATAATAATCAGCATCCAAAAAAAAGCGCTATTCCTACAGTAGGAATGGCGCTTCTTTTATATGCGAGTTAGGCAAAGATTAGTTAAAGAAACCTTTCAATAAACCATCAACCGCTTCTTTGGTCTTCTCGTCTTTGATCTTATCCGTTAGCTTATTCACGCCACGGTCGATCTCTTTTTGTGCTTTTTGCTTCAACACATCATCAAAAACAAGCGCAAATTTCGGGTCAGCCCATTGGCCTGTTACCTTAATTGGGATGGTCACATCTTTCAGGTCATCAATGTTCTTACCGCCCTGACCTTCAAGCGAACCAACAATCGATGTACGTACAAGGAAGTCGACCGTTTCATTAATGAAGTTTGCTTTACCTTGACCTGTCACGCGTAGCAGTGGTGACTGTGCCGATAAGTCGTTCGTTGAAACCCAACCTTTGTCGACCTTCAGTGTCGCTTTCATTGCACTGAAGTCCGTTTTTTGAGCTTCATTTGTGCTTTCAACTTTTTCGCCTTTGATCTTAGCGTAGTTTTCTCGAATCAGTTGAGCAACGTTGATGCCATTAACAGCACCATCTTCAAAGTTAATCACGATAGTACCGACTAGGTTCTTCTTGATTCCTGTTGGCGTCAGGCTCTTACCTTTAACGTTAACATCGATATTACCCGTGCCTTCCAGCATGTCGTTATTCGCTACATCAACCAGTAACGGTTGAACCTTCACGCCTCTAATTTTCTTCTTAGCCGTGTAAGTCGCTGGTGTTTTACGAGCGTCTAGCTTAGCGGTCGCAGAAATAGAACCTTGGTAAAGATTCGATGTGAATGAGGTTAGCTCTGCGATACCACGGTTAACCGAAAATGCCGTTTTAACATTCTGCATCTTCGCGTTGTTCGCCTTGAACTTATCAATCGTGATGTCACCTTTCACGTCTAACGTTTTCAGAGCCGACAGATCAGGTTCCACTTCTTTAGCAGGAGCTGAACTACCAGAGTTTGACGTTGAGCCACCAGCAGAACCAGAAGGAGCTGTGCTCGCTGTTTCTGTTGTATTGCCTAAGCCTAAGAACTCGTCCAAATCGATATTCGGGCTATGAAGAGAGAAACGAACCTTTGGTATTTCAGATAGGGTTACGTCTGCTTTACCGTCTAAAGCAATAGCGTTAGCTTGTAGCTTCTCTAACACAAAGCTCAGGTGGCTCTTATTAAGATCGAAGCTTAAATCAGACAGCATGTCGACTTTCATTGGAGACTGAGGAAGCGTGTCGCCTTTGAATGTTGAGTCTAACGTTAATTTGTTCAGCGTTACTTTTGAAATCGCGCTATCGACGGTAAGTTCACCGCCACCTTTAAGATCAAGGTCAAGGCCAGCCGCATTACCGATTACAGCGTAAGTCAGTTGGTTTACCTTATCGAACTCAAACGTATTCAAACCAATTTTTGCTGACTCAATCGACGTTGCTGGATCATTAAACTTAGCGTTTAGGTCAATATTACGCAGTGCGTAACTTGCGAAGCCTTCCGCTAATTTGAATTCAGCACTGCCGTTTGCAGAGAACTTCTGTTGATTGTTTTCACCAGAAGCCGCAAACGTCGCGGTTGTCCATGTATCAACGGCAAACTCAGAAAGATTCAAAGACACATCGTATAGCTTAGTGAATGAACCTGCTTGCTTGTCGTCCATCTCAAACAATGCATTTGAAACAGTGACGCCTGCAAGGTTGATCGTCCAACCAGATGCATCTGTAGCACTTTGCTCTTGAGGCGCAGGTGTTGATTCAGAACTTGCGTCGGCTACAGGCTCAGACTCTTGAGGAGCTGATGCTTGCGTTAGCACGTCGATATTCTTACGACCATCTTTAAGCGTTTCTAAATAGAATTCTGCACCATCTAGAGTGATGTTGCCAATCTCTAGTTGGTTGCTAAATAGCGGGGTAACCGAAACATCAACGCCAACGGTATCAACCTTAAACAGGTTTGGTTGGGTGAACCCTTCAGGGTTACGTAATTCAGTTTGACCAAGTTCAAAGCCAATAGATGGGAAGAATTGCCAGCTGATATCGCCCTCGATCACGAGCTCTAGGCCTGTGTGTTTTTGGGCTTGTTCGACAATTAATGGCTTAAATTGGTTAGGGTTCACTAACAGCACTAGTGCCAGAATTGCTGCAACGACAACAAACACTGGTACAGCTATGAAAATGAGTAGTTTCTTCATCCGCATATTCCTTGCTTAGATTCCAAAAGAAAGTGGCACTATAAAAGTGCCACTGATTCGGTAAAAAATAAAGCTAAGTGAGTCACTTAGGCAAAATTTTATTCGATTAAGACTTCAACAACTTCGCAATGTGCGCTTTTAGCACGTCAATCGCAATACGGTTTTTACCACCACGAGGAACGATGATGTCTGCATGTTGTTTTGAAGGCTCGATAAACTGCATAAACATTGGACGTACTGTTTCTTGATATTGCTTAAGAACCGTGTCCATTGTACGACCACGTTCTTCTACATCACGTTTAACACGGCGTAGTAGACAAATATCTAACGGTGTATCCATAAACACGCTTGCGTGCATTAGTTTACGAAGACGCGGGTCTGTTAGAAGCAGAATACCTTCTAAAATGATCACTTTCTTAGGTGTAAGTGTAGTCGTTTCAGAAGTACGTGTGTGTTCTGTGTAGCTGTATTCAGGAACTTCTACCGCATTGCCACTCATTAGCTGCTGTAGGTGTTCACATAATAGATCATGATCCAGTGCATTTGGGTGATCGTAGTTAGTTTTAACACGCTCTTCCATACTCAAGTGGCTTTGGTCGCTGTAGTAGCAATCTTCCGTGATAACACCAATTTGATGGTCGCCTACTTTCTCGCGCAACTCATTATAAATTGTACTAGCAATCAGACTTTTTCCTGATGCTGAAGCGCCAGCGATACCTACGATGACACATTGATTATTATCAGACATTAATTTTGCACCCGATATGGTTTGGTGGTGGGAAGAGATAAACCGCCTGATTATAGGGGCTAAACAACATAGATTCTAGTCGCCATTCTAGCTAATTGCAGTCAAATTGATGTTATCTATACATTAAATGAATACAATCGTTTGCTTTAGAATAACTGGCGTACAACTATTTGCACAAACCCAACGGCTCTTTAGCCAAATACAAAAGCTATTTATCTCACCCAAACATTATTTATACTGCCTTAAGACTTATCTACTCTAATCAACCATAGAAAAGTTGATCGCTTCCGGTCGAGCTTTTCCCGTCCAGAACATTTTCGCAGCCACATTTTCAGCCAATTCTAGGTAAAGACGAGTGTGTTCGCTGTCCGGGCGACGTATAACCGTTGGGCAACCCGCGTCGATGTCTTCTCGTACATCAATATGCAGTGGAATTTGCGCCAAAATATCGAGGAAGAACTCTTCCGACATGGCTTCTGCACCACCAGCACCGAAGATATGCTCTTTTTCGCCACAATGACTACAAATATGGTAGCTCATGTTTTCCACTAAGCCTGCAACTGGCACGCTCACTTTATCGAACATCGCTACACCTTTACGTGCATCGGCTAAAGCCAAGTCTTGAGGAGTCGTCACGACTACCGCGCCCGTTACTGGGATCTGCTGTGAAAGCGTTAGCTGAATATCACCTGTGCCCGGTGGCATGTCGATAACAAGATAATCCAACTCTGGCCATACGGTTTCGTTAACAAGCTGACCTAAAGCCTTCGCTGCCATAGGTCCACGCCAGATTGCAGCATCATCTTTCGACACAAGATAGCCAATAGAATGAGTAAAAATGCCATGCGCCTCGATTGGCATCATCCATTTGTTGTTCTGCACTTCTGGCTTGGCATCCAGTTGACCGAGCATCATAGGCACAGATGGACCATAAATATCCGCATCCAACAAGCCCACTTTTGAACCTGACTTAGATAACGCAAGCGCAAGGTTTACCGAAGTTGTCGATTTACCCACCCCACCCTTTGCCGACGTCACGGCGATAATGTTCTTAACGCCCTTCAAAGGTGTCGCGACTGTAGTTTCTAGCGCAGACGGCTTCACTTTTACTTCAAACTGAAAAGCGCTGACAAGCTGTTGTTCAATCTGGGAGTGGATCCACTGTTCCAATTCAACCGCGAGCTGATTCGCTGCAAAAGGCAAGGTAATGACAAATGACCCACGAGGATCAACCGATACAATATTTTGGTGTAGCGCCCACTCTGGGATGAGGATTGGTGACTCGAACTCATTCAACCATGAACAGAAATCTTGCTTAGAAGTAAAGTTACGCATTGGGGCTCCTTTTTTTATTTATGCTATCACCCACGAGATGAAGACTGAACCCCTAAAAAACTAGGGGAATCCTTTGTCTGATACCTTGGCGTATCACACGTTATAAAGTAGTATTACCTCTCAAAATTTATACCTATCAAAAAAGCGAATTATTAAGTATGGCAACTGATCCAAGACAACTTTTGGTAACTTGTGCGCTTCCGTACGCTAACGGCTCTATTCACCTTGGCCATATGCTTGAGCATATCCAAGCTGATATCTGGGTTCGATACCAGCGTCTGCGTGGCAACACTGTAAACTTCATCTGTGCTGACGATGCTCACGGCACGCCAATTATGCTTAAAGCTCAACAGATGGGTATCACGCCAGAAGAGATGATCGCTGCTGTTAGTGAAGAGCACCAAAAAGACTTCGCTGGCTTTGATATCAGCTTTGATAACTACCACAGCACACATAGCGAAGAGAACCGCGAACTGGCTTCTCACATCTATCTAGAACTTAAAAAGAACGGCTTCATTTCTAGCCGTACTATTTCTCAGCTTTTCGATCCTGAGAAAGAGATGTTCCTACCAGACCGCTTCGTAAAAGGTACTTGCCCTAAGTGTAAGTCAGAAGACCAGTATGGTGATAACTGTGATAACTGTGGTGAGACATACAGCCCAACTGAGCTAATTAACCCTAAATCAGCGGTTTCTGGCGCAACTCCAGTAATGAAAGATTCTGAGCACTTCTTCTTCGACCTACCTCAGTTCGAAAGCATGCTTAAAGAGTGGACTCGTTCTGGCTCTCTACAGAATGAAACTGCAAACAAAATGCAGGAATGGTTCGAGTCTGGTCTGCAACAGTGGGATATCTCACGTGATGCACCTTACTTCGGCTTCGAAATCCCAGGCGAGAAAAACAAATTCTTCTACGTATGGCTAGACGCTCCTGTTGGCTACATGGCTTCTTTCAAGAACCTATGTGACAAGCGTGACGATCTAAACTTTGACGAATACTGGAAGAAAGACAGCACAACTGAGCTTTACCACTTCATCGGTAAAGACATCGTTTACTTCCACAGCCTATTCTGGCCTGCAATGCTAGAAGGCGCTGGTTTCCGTAAGCCAAACAACGTATTCGTACACGGCTACGTAACGGTGAACGGTGCGAAGATGTCTAAGTCGAAAGGCACATTCATCAAAGCAAGCACTTACTTAAACCACCTAGACCCTGAGTGTCTACGCTACTACTACGCTGCGAAACTAAACAGCCGTATTGATGACCTTGACCTTAACCTTGAAGACTTCACTCAACGTGTAAACGCTGACGTCGTAAACAAGATTGTTAACCTAGCGTCTCGTAACGCTGGCTTCATCACGAAACGTTTTGAAGGCAAACTTGCTGCTGAATTTGCAGAACCTGAGCTATACAACGAATTCGTTGCTGCTGCTGAGCGTATCGGTCAGCTATACGAAACTCGTGAGTTCAGCCGCGCTATCCGTGAAATTACTGCACTAGCAGATAAAGCTAACCAGTACATTGACGAAAAAGCACCTTGGGTTCTTGCGAAAGAAGAAGGCAAAGAGAAAGAGCTTCAAGAAGTTTCTTCTGTCGGTATTAACCTATTCCGAGTGCTAATGGCTTACCTGAAACCAGTTATGCCAGAGCTTGCGGCGCGCACTGAGGCTTTCCTAAACGAAGAGCTAACGTGGGAAGCGATTGCTACACCGCTAACTGATCACGAAATCACTAAGTTCAAAGCGCTGTTTAGCCGTATTGATCCGAAGAAAGTGGAAGCAATGATCGAGTCTTCTAAAGAAGATGCAGCCGCAGAAGCAGCTGCGAAAGAAAAAGCAGAAGCTGAAAAAGAGCAAGCAAGCCAAACTGAGCTAGACAAAGAGCCAATCGCAGACGAGATTGAGTTCGATGCCTTTGCAGCAGTCGATATGCGTATTGCTCGTATTATCTCATGTGAAGAAGTACCAAAAGCGAACAAACTACTGAAGTTCCAATTGGACATCGGTGGTGAGACTCGCCAAGTATTCTCTGGTATCAAGTCAGCGTACAAACCTGAAGAGCTAGAAGGCAAGCTAACTGTCATGGTAGCAAACCTTAAACCTCGCAAGATGAAGTTTGGTATGTCTGAAGGCATGATCCTAGCTGCTGGCCCTGGTGGCAGCGACCTGTGGATCCTTGAGCCACACGAAGGTGCTCAACCTGGTATGCGTGTGATGTAATTCTGGTTTCCGTCAGATAACAAGCACTCATAGCGAGATCCCTAATGCACTTTTAACTTGAATGAGTTAATAAGCATTGGGGATTTTTTATATCTACCGAAAATAAGCGTTCTCTGTTAGAGTCGCCGTCAACTATGCTATGTAGAGTAGAAATTGGTTTGTCGACGATAACGGGCTAACCAACACCTCTTTACTCTCCAAACCCTTTTTAGGAATCCCCAGTGACTAACAACGAAATCTTGCGTCGTATTCAACACGCGCTAAACCTTAAAAATGCACAGATCATTAAAGCTATCGAGCAAGCTGATGTGACCGTTGCTCATGACCAAGTGATCAACTGGCTAAAAGACGACAACGACAAGTCATGCTCTACGATGAAAGATAAAGAGTTAGCGGTATTCCTAAATGGTTTTATCAACCTTAAGCGTGGCAAAAAAGAGGGTGTTCAGCCTAAACCTGAAGTTGCTCTGACTAACAACATGATTTTCATGAAGCTGCGTATTGCGTTGAACATGAAAGCAGAAGATGTTTTAGATGTATTAGAAGTGGTAGGCATCAGCCTAAGTAAGTACGAAATTGGTGCCTACTTCCGTAAACCAGAGAACAAGAACTACAAAGTATGTGAAGACCAACTACTTTGCGATTTTCTAAATGGCGTGCAATTTACTAACCGTCCAGACTCAGAAGAGTTTGCAGGGTAAGTTACTGCCTATTGATAAGTTTTCACCAACTATCGATAAATAAAAAGCGGCGAGATAATTTGATTATCTCGCCGCTTTTTCGTTTTCTTTACGTCGTTTACTTAATAAGTAAACCAACCTAACAAGACTTTAATGAAAAGACCTAGCTGTCGTCTTCAGTAAAGTTTGTTGGTAACGTTGTTTTCATCTCGTTCCAAATCTGTGCGCTTGCGATACCGTAGTTACGAATCACAAGTGGCAAGTTTTCACGCTCACCACTTTCACAAATAACAAACAAGTCTTTGTAGAACTCCATGGCTAAACGACGAGCTTCTGGGTTAGAGAAGTAGTAGCTGCCAACACGGTCGTACAATTTACGAACACCGTTGAAGATCAGACCATAAATTTGGTTACCTGAATGGAATGCTAAACGTTGGAAAAGCATGTAATCGTAGAAGTTAAAAGTTTTAGCAACTAAGATCGTTTGACGCTTCGTTTCATCTTTTTCTGCGTCTTCTTTCACTGATTGTTTGATCTTGTCAGCGTACGGAGAAGACTCTAGGAATTCATCCCATGTCGGTGCCGCAAGTAAAGCTTCACAAGATTCAATCACGTTAGTAATCGTACGCTCAGAAGCTTCTTTATTTGCTTTAAATGCATAACGCATAAAAATAGGGCTGATATTGGTGCGTGCAGCAAGTAAGTCTTCTACCATTTTGCTTGCGTTATCAACATCCAACGTCATTAATGTATCAAGAATATGAAGACCTGACGTTTCCATAAACTGGTTAACTTTAGTTGGTTTACCGTGTTGGATTGTCAACCAACCATCACGAGCAAGACGCTGAAGTACTTCACGAAGCGTAGTACGTGTAACACCAATCAGCTCAGAAAGCTCACGCTCTGCGGGCAAGATAGAACCTGGAGCGAAACGGCCATTCCAAATACTTTCAATGATATACTTTTCTGCAAATCCTGCCGGGCTTTTAGCCTTAATGACCATCTACACTTCAATCCAATTTAATTATTCTGTTCTAATTTACTCATCATACCACTAGTTCACACCCAGCGGAAACACCCTCAAAAATTTTACTCACCCAAAACACCAATAGAGTTAAAACTCTAAAGTTCAGCACACGTTTGCACCCTAGGTTTGAAAAGCAAGCAACGATAAACCACCATTTCAACAAACTATTAACACAACAAATTTTCTTTAAAATCAATGAGATTAGTCATAATTTCAAAGTTATTAATTTGCAATATTAAGTTGTAATAATCATATATAAACCGTCGTTATTCTGTTAATTTCAATCATTTCGCTGAAATATTGATTCTAGTCGGTTTTTATCACATTTTAAGTGGTATGCTTGCGCTACTTTGATCGCGTTTCTCAACAAAAAAGAGGTATTTTTAGGGCTACAGGGGTTTTCCTGTTGACTAAATGTTATCTAAGAGTAGAGTTGCGCTCAAAAATTAGCAGTGCTTGAGTTTCTAAGGGAGTGACTTGGCAAGACCACAGAACATTACATGGAATGTAGTTTTTCTAAGTCACTGTTAGTTATAGTTTTTAACAACCTCTATAGCTCGATTCTCAAATGTTGTATTGCTTATCTATTCATAATCAACATAAAAGAGTATTAACATGCCGATGTCTCTCGGAAACGCTTTTATCAAGAACTTCCTTGGTAAGGCTCCTGATTGGTATAAACTTGCCATCATTTCCTTTTTAATCATCAACCCGTTTGTTTTCTTCCTAGTTGACCCATTTGTTGCGGGCTGGCTATTAGTGGTTGAGTTTATTTTCACTCTAGCTATGGCTCTAAAATGCTACCCTCTTCAACCGGGTGGTTTATTGGCAATTCAAGCGGTCGCCATTGGCATGACCAAACCCGAAATGGTTTATCATGAGCTACAAGCAAACCTTCCAGTTTTACTCTTATTAGTATTCATGGTTGCCGGCATCTATTTCATGAAAGAACTTCTTTTGTTCATTTTCACGAAGATCCTGCTTGGCATTCAATCCAAAGTCCTACTCTCTGTCGCTTTCTGTATCGCAGCTGCTTTCTTGTCAGCATTCTTAGATGCTCTAACAGTAATCGCCGTTGTTATTAGCGTTGCGGTTGGCTTCTACTCTATCTATCACAAAGTTGCATCAGGTAAAGGCACAACGTCAGCGCACGATCATACTCATGATGAAGAGATCTCTGAGCTTACACGTGACGATTTAGAAAACTACCGTGCTTTCCTACGTTCACTACTTATGCACGCTGGTGTGGGTACTGCACTCGGTGGTGTAATGACCATGGTAGGCGAACCGCAAAACTTAGTGATTGCTAAGCAAGCAGGCTGGGAATTCGGTGAATTTATCATCCGTATGTTGCCAGTAACATTACCTGTATTCATCTGCGGCATTATCACTTGTGCACTTGTAGAGAAATTTAAAGTATTTGGCTACGGTGCAGAACTGCCAAATAACGTTCGCCAAATCTTAGTTGAATTTGACAACAAAGAACGCGCAAACCGTACAAAACAAGACGTAGCAAAACTATGGGTTCAAAGTGCAATCGCAGTTTGGCTTATCGTAGGCCTTGCGCTTCACGTCGCTGAAGTCGGTTTGATTGGCCTTTCAGTTATCATCTTAGCAACGGCGTTTACGGGTGTAATTGAAGAGCACTCGATGGGTAAAGCCTTTGAAGAAGCGCTACCATTTACTGCACTTCTTGCTGTCTTTTTCGCTGTCGTTGCTGTAATCATTGACCAGGGACTGTTTAAGCCAGTAATCGATGCAGTACTTCACGTTGAAGATAAAGGCGCACAGCTCGCACTATTCTATGTGGCCAACGGTATCTTATCGATGGTGTCAGATAACGTGTTCGTAGGTACGGTTTACATCAACGAAGTGAAAACTGCACTGGTTGAAGGCATCATCACTCGTGACCAATTTGACCTACTTGCTGTTGCTATCAACACAGGTACTAACCTACCTTCTGTTGCTACGCCAAACGGTCAAGCTGCATTCCTATTCTTATTAACATCGGCACTTGCCCCGTTAATTAGACTGTCTTACGGCCGCATGGTTATCATGGCTTTGCCATATACTATCGTACTAGCTCTTGTTGGCCTTGCTGGTATCGTGTTCTTTGTTGAGCCTATGACCGCTTGGTTCTACGATGCAGGTTGGATCATTCAGCGTACTGGTGAGGTTGTCGCTCCAGTTATCTCTGGTGGTCACTAATCCGATTTTGTTTGGCAAGGCACAATAAGTGTGTCTAACTAATCAAAAATATTAGTTGATTAGGAAACTTATCCAAGATAAAAAGCTCTGAGTATTCAGAGCTTTTTTATTTTATAGACGGGATTAAATTCGTGAACTTTTTTGCAATGCTCAAAGACTTCTCTAAGGGACGTTTATCTTGGCTTTTACTGCTGGCTTTTATTGTCTTTTTTGAGGCATGCGCTCTCTTCTTTCAACACGTGATGATGCTTGGTCCTTGTGTTATGTGTATCTATGAGCGCGTTGCTATGCTTGCTATCGGTGTCGCTGCAATGATTGGTGCTATTGCTCCAAATAACCCGATATCACGTTGGTTAGGCCTTGCTGGTTGGGGATTTGGCGCCTACAAAGGTTTGACGTTGGCTTTAGAGCACGTCGATTACCAGTTTAATCCGTCTCCTTTCGCAACCTGTGATTTATTCGTTACTTTCCCTAGCTGGGCACCTTTAAACCAATGGGCTCCGTGGATGTTTGAGGCTTACGGTGACTGTAGCAAGGTGGTATGGCAGTTCTTAGAGCTTTCAATGCCTCAATGGCTAGTGATTATCTTTGCGGGTAACTTGGTTGCTTTCGGTTTTGTGGTTATATCTCAATTTGTAAAATCGAAAAACGATTAACACTAGATCATCCAAATTAGAACAACAAAAAAGTCGACCACAAGGTCGACTTTTTTATCGCTTAAGATTTTTATCACTTAAAGAAAGTCTGTTACTCAAGCTGATTTACTCAACAAGCCGTGATTAGCTGTTTTTGCCACAGCATTGTTTAAACTTTTTGCCGCTTTCACAAGGGCAAGGGTCGTTTCGACCGATATCTTTAAATGGGTTCACACTCTGTGACTTATTACCCAGCATCGCCTCATCAGCCGCCATTGCAACCTCTGAAATCATCAGATCTATCTGATCGATTAAATCGGCAAGCGCTGGTGGATTTTCGAGCCCGGCCGCAACCATTTGTTGCTGAGTTTGTTCTTCATCAATCCCAAGCATCAAGGTTGTTAGGAGTGCTTGCAGCATACGCAGAGTACCATCCGCGACAGTCACACTTTGCCACTGCTTTTCCACTGTTGGCCAAACCATCATGAAGCCTTCAGCGAAATCCGCGAATTGTTCGTTAAAGTCACCATCAACAAGTACGTCTGTCAGTAAGTATTCACTACGCTGAATCAGGTTGTGCTGGCGATTAATCTGTTCCGTCACGATTGTTACAAGCTCTTTACCTGTTTCAGGTGCAACGATAGCTAGCCATTCTTCTGGATCGAGTGGTTTGGTCGCTAAGTTGGAAGCAAGGATTGAACCTTCAATGAACTGTGGAGTAATGTCAGTGATTGATTCCGGTAGGCTTAATAATTGATATGTCATGAAAGCTCTGAATATTGGGGCATTTTCGATATTATAACGCCATACTCCCCAAGATGTCGCCAACCACTTTCCTCTGTTTTCCCGCCAATAACCATACGCAAACCATTGCTATTCAAATATCGTCGATATTTCACTTATTTCGCTTTGATAATCAGAATATTGGGTGTAAAACGCTCACTGAAACATTCAGTTACATATAGGCGTATTCATCATGAAATCAAGGTCCCAAGGTTTTACATTACTCGAGCTTATCGTGGTGGTCGTTATTTTAGGTGTATTAGCGGTAACCGCGGCGCCTCGTTTTCTTGGTGTTCAGCGAGACGCTCATGAAGCGTTAGCGCAAGGTGCGTTTTCAGCATTTAGAAACAGCATAGATATGTACCACTCGAAATGGCTTGTCGATGGTGAGCCTGCTTTTGATCAAGTGGTGAATTATGGTGAAGGTGATGTATATCCGTCGGAAACTGGTTTTCCAATTTCGGTTAGAGAACAACCGCCTACAGGAGATCCGCAAGTAGAAGGTGACCAATGTGTGGCACTTTGGAACTCTTTAATTGATTCTGATTTAGTCGCTCGTTCTCAATATGACACTGGCTTTATCCTTCCTTCTGAAGAAGCGATTGTTAGTTGGTATACAGGAACACCCGAGTGCTATTACTACTACACTCCGAGCTTTACAACTTCTGAACGTTTACCCATTCTCTATTATTCACCGATTACCGGAGAAGTGAGAGTAACCCGAGAAATGGCGAACACCGCTCCTTAGTGACAATCTAACTAACAAACCGTACAATCACGCCTCGAATTTTTCGGTTCACTTAGTTTCGGTAAAGCAGCATGCGAGTAATACTTGGCCCTATGGAGGGCGTACTAGACCACCTAATGCGTGAGATTCTTACAGAGATCAATGATTACGATCTCTGTGTGACAGAGTTTGTGCGCGTCGTTGATCAACTTCTTCCTCCGCATGTGTTCCACCGTATTTGCCCAGAGCTGCATCAAGGCTCTCAAACCATGGCTGGTGTGCCAATCCATCTGCAACTTCTAGGGCAACACCCGAACTGGATGGCCGAAAATGCTTTTCAAGCGGCAAACTTAGGCGCTAAAGGCATTGATCTTAATTTTGGGTGCCCAGCAAAAGCGGTAAACAAAAGTAATGGTGGGGCTTCACTGCTAAAAGAGCCAGAGCTCATCTATCAAGTGGTGAACGCCTGTCGAGAAGCAGTCCCTGCGCACATTCCCGTGTCCGCAAAAATCCGATTGGGTTGGGAGCACCCGGAAGAGTGCTTTGAAATTGTCGACGCTATCGAGCAAGCAAAAGCTGACGAACTCACTGTGCATGCAAGAACCAAAGTTGGCGGCTATAAAGCCAGTGAAATCAAATGGGATTACATCAATCAAATAAGAGAGAAAACCTCTCTGCCGTTGATTGCTAATGGGGAAATCTGGAACTACCAAGATGGTCAAGATTGCATAGAAGCCACAGGTGTTGATTCATTGATGGTCTGCCGCGGCGCTTTTAATATTCCCAATCTTGGCAACGTTGTTAAGCACAACCACCAGAAAATGCCATGGGACAAAGTAATCGCACTTTTACTCCGCTATTCCGAGTTTCAAATTAAAGGGGATAAAGGCATGTACTACCCCAATAGAGTGAAACAATGGTTTGTCTATTTAAGTAAAGGCTACCCTGAAGCGAACGAACTGTTTAAAGAAATTCGTACTTTCAAAAAAGCGCCACCCATTGTAGAGCGCCTTCAACGTTATCAAGAAGAATACCACCAACCCGTTTGAGTTAGTTCCCCCTTATCGCGATATTGAACCTCATAGCGTGGCTAAAATACGATCCGGTCTTTACCCGTCGTCTTAGCCACGTACAGTTTTTCATCGGCGTATTTAAATATCTCTTCAAAGTTAAGCTTGTTTTGCTCTGTTTCAACAATACAAACACCGCCAGATACCGTAAATCCATTAGGAACAATGTCGGCCGAGTTCGCGCAGACCGCATTTTTTACACGTTCTAGTGTCCTTATCAGCGTCTCACGATCATCGCCTTTCATATAAACGACAAACTCTTCTCCGCCAAACCGTGCTGCCACATCACTACTTCGAACACTGTTACTAATTTGACGTGACATATAACGAATCACATCATCACCTTTATCGTGACCATGAGTATCGTTAATTGACTTAAAATCGTCTATATCAAATACCGTTAAGGCAAACAGTTGATCGTGCTCTACGCTGCGCCAGAATGCTTCTAAGCCTCGTCGATTCAACAACCCGGTCATTGGGTCTTTAGCTGCTAGTTCTTTGAAGTAACCACGTTCAATATTGGAGTTAACATAAAAGAAAATCGTAACCGAGAACAGATACACGATAATAGCGACGATTAGGCTGTCTTTTTCATAAACGAAAAAGTGCTCCACTTCCTTAGCAAAATCCAACTCGTAGTACATCGCATGATGAGACGCGACCCCTTCTAGCTTAATCTCGTGATAGAACGTGGCCGTATCAATCGGGTTAGCTAAAGTCGTATCAATAATATCGATCCGACCCGCTAGGTGCTCATTAGAGCTCGCGAGTAACCTGTCAGCATCAATATCTACTGAGAGCATCCCTTGGTGCACTCCTTGATGGAACACGGGAATCGTCATACTAATAATTCGATCAAGGGAGTCAAACCGATATGCAGGGCCAGATAAAGTCAGTAGATCTGGGTTGTTAGCGGTTCTTTGCCAATATGGACGGCTTTTGATGGTCGAAAGTAATTCCTTTCCTAACTCTTTAGCAAAATCTTCCGGTGACGAAATAACGTATCCGCGTTTATCAATAAAATGCACACCATTGTGGAATTCATCAAGTTGTGAGAGAAATGAAAGAATAGGTGCTAGAGCTATTTTCTCGGAAGCACTTTTATAGGTACCGCTGGTTTCTGTACACAAAGATTCTTCACCGACCAGCATATAATCAATATCAACGGAAGGAATGTCGGTAGTTTTGCCATCGGCAAGAAGCAGGCTATCGATAGGCCAAATACGGCAAAGACCATCAACCACTTGCTTGTTGTGGTCGAGGAAAAGAGGATTACCGGATTTGTAGTAATTTGAGAAACTGTAGTCTAAGGCGGTGACAACTTTAGTGGTTCCTTTGAACACATCTTCAATACGGTTGAATTCGCTGCTGATGTCTTTTTCTACCGCGTCAAAGTGGTTCTTTCCTATTAGGCCAAGTAGCATCGCGGCGATCACTGCGGGAAACCCGAAGACAAAGGTAAGGCTAAAGTGCCTGTTTACTTTCATATAATGTGCTCTTAGCGATCAGCTGTTTTCATTTACTTCATTAATATTATTACATTAATGGACATTTTCCTCGAGGTAAAAGAGTGTAAGTTGATATGAATCAGGCCGTATCATTGAACAATCGACTCCTTTGAAAAACTAACCCTGCATTAAGCAGGGTTAGCGGATACTGTCTTAGTCAGTTTAAATTCAACGATTTACCACGTCATAAATCTTAGCTTTCATCGCTGTGACCACAAGATCAACGACACCATTAACAATTGGCTCGCCCTTCACTTTACCTTGTAAGTCAATCAACTCACCTTGTAATTCAATCAACCTCCCTTGTTCTTGCCCAAGCATCCACACAGGTAAAGACAACACTTTTTCATCTTGAGATAGGTTGAGCACAACCAGTGTCTTTTCACCCCTAAGGCAACGAGTAAACACTAACGTCTCTGCATCACAATATAACTCTAGGTAAGCACCACTTTGTAAGCTGCGGCGTTCTGTTCTTAGTTTTATCAACGCTTGATGGAAAGGGAACCAATGCGAAGTATCTTCTTTATCCCACGGGAAGCACCTGCGATTGTCTGGGTCTTGACCACCTTCTAATCCCACTTCTGTCCCATAGTACAAACATGGAGTTCCGACATAAGTAAACAGTAGCGTCAGCGCCAGTTTTTGCTTAGCTTGGTCACCATTTAGAAGCGTTAGCAGTCGAGCAGTATCATGACTGTCCAGTTGATTTAGCTGCGATAATTGATTCAACCAAGGAACTTTAGCTCTCGCTTCAGCTAACCAATCAGAAAAAGCCAACATATCAATATCAATCGGCTCATACGCGATGTCTTGCTTTGCCAATAGCGCACGAACTGGGTGAGCAAATCCATAATAGTTCATCGACCCGTCTTCTTGCTCTCCCTGTAACCATGATGTGGCCTCGAAGAAGTGCTCTCCCAAGATGTAGGCTTCGGGGTTCTCGGCTTTTGCTGCGTCACGGAATGCTTTCACATAATGTGCGTTGTTATAGGCTCCCTCCCCTTCACCTAACATATGAATCACATCGAAGCGCCAGCCATCGATGTTATAAGGTGCTTTTAACCAGTGCTTAATCACAGAGTCTTGTGACTGGTATATATGTTCTCGCACGGAAACATTGGAGAAGTTTAAGACTGGAAGTGAGCTAATATTTTTCCAACTAACATATTGCTGAGTGTTTTCGGGGTCGAAAAAATAATAGTCATGAAATGCCGAACCTGGGTTGTCATATGCACCGGAGTCAGTGGCTTTCAGTTTATCAAACCAAGGGTGCTCAACCGAAGTGTGATTAAATACCGCATCCAGAACGATTCTCATATCACGCGTGTGAATGTCTTTTGAAAGTGCAGAGAACTCATCATTGGTCCCGAAATGGGTGTCGACATTGTAGTAATCGGTTGTGTCGTATTTATGGTTGCTCGGCGACTGAAAAATGGGGTTGAGATACAACGCGGTGATGCCTAGATCTTGCAGGTAATCTAACTTGCTATGAATACCCGCTAGGTCACCACCAAAGAACTCTGCGGCGCCCGTTCCATTGTGTCCTTCGACAGGCTCGCCCCATTCTTTCACTACGACATCTAAGGTATCTTCTTTTAAGCGATACTCGCCCGCTTTGACACTGATACTCGGATTTCCGTTGCAAAATCGCTCAGGGAAGATTTGATAAAATACCTGCTCCGACACCCATGATGGTGGGCGATGTTGGGTATTAAACTTAAAGTGAAACTCACGACTCGCAACGCGGCTATGGACGCCCTTAGCATCAAGCCAATACTGTCCTTTTGAATCGACAAGCTTGAACGCATAGTGCGTAACGTTTCTGTCTGTATTCGCAGGGAAAGAGGCTTGCCACAGCGTCAACCGCCCTTCAGTGCCAACTTGCACCATGTCGAGTAGATACTCTTCGTTATCTGGCTCATGCCTCAACTGAACCTTATTCCAGTCAGTGCGTTCAGACACTAATGTTACGGTTAGCACACCCTCTTTTTCGCGGAAGTAATCGGAGGTTTGAGCATGAAAGATAAAAGGTTTCATAGCGGTTCTCGAGCAATATTTAATTTGCTTAAGATATGAAAAATTTCTTTGACCACAACGAGAAAAATAACATCAGTCAAAGTAGATCACGCTTTGTAGATCCACTTTGTTTACAGTAAGTCGATTTCTCTCAAAATGATCAAATGAATCGACCATTTTTCAAGAGGAGACCCAATTTTCAATTACTCCATGAACGGCTAACTATCGCACGATCAATCACAGACTGAGGCAATGTGACACCAAGCTCACGAGCAGCATCCAAATTCACAACCAGTTGCGAACTCTGTGCAGTTTTAACACTCAGCTTCCCCGGTTTTTGTCCGTTCAGAATAGCAGCCACATAATCGGCGGTTTGCACCCCAACATCATAGTAGTCTAGACCTAAGCCAGCTATCGCCCCCTTACCCACGTAAGACGTCGCTCCGGCAACCACTGGCGTTCCAGCCCGGTTCGCAGCTTCTATAAGCCCTTCGATACCACTTGCAACAGTGTTATCTGTCAATGCGTAAATAACATCCGACTTCTTAGCAATGGATTCGGTTTTTGATTCTACATCATCGATGGTTAGCGCTTTTTCAGTGTGCAGAGTAAAACCAAAATCTCGTGCCGACTTCTTTAATAGCCCAACTAACGCGACGGCATTCGCCTCGGCGGGGTTATAAACCACCCCGATTGAATCCGCATTAGGGAGTAATTCTTTAATAAGAGATACGTGCTGGGAAATAGGTGATAAGTCAGAAAGGCCCGTGACATTTCGTCCCGGTTTATCCAATTGTTTAACAAGCCTTGCACCGATAGGGTCAGTAACCGCGGTAAATACAATCGGTATTGAGCGAGTCGCAGAAACCAAAGCTTGCGAAGTCGGTGTCGCGATGCCAACTAAGACATGAGGGTTTTCGCTGACTAGTTCTCTGGCAATTTTTGCTGCCTGAGCAGGGTTACCATCAGCCATTTCATAGGAGAATTCTAAATTTTTTCCCGGTTCGTAACCTTTGGCTCTTAACCCTTCAAGAAGCCCTAGACGCGTCGCATTCAGATCTGGATGGTCGACAACTTGTGAAACCGACACTTTGGCGACGTTCGCCATTACATTGCCAGTCCATAGCAACAACAGACAGCTTAAAACTGCTACCAATACCTTTCTTACAGAACTCATTATCGCTCCCTAAATCAAGCTCTACTCGTTATTACTCGCTCGAAGAGAACAACATCAAAAATCACTATTGACATTATTACCAGTAACCATTGATAACTTGAAGTGATATTTAACAAAAATACAACAAGGTTCGAATTATGCGGGGATAAGCGGGCTTGTTTGATTTAAAGGTAAGAAACTCAATGAATACAAGATAGGCACGGTAGATAAAGGCAAGGCTATGTGGATAAAAGACAAGTGAATAAAAGGCAAGTGAAGCGATTAGAAGAGAGGAGCAAATCTGAGAACGAGTTATCGATGATGTATGACTGTTCTCAGACTAGAGGGAGAGATAAGACGACCTGCTAGAACCAACGTTCCATTGAAGATTTGTCTAGCTGACGAAATGCGCGATTCAAAATAATCGCCAACTCTTTGTAACGAGGGCGTGGTTTCATTGGTTCCAATGCAAAACCTGTTTCGCTGATCTTCTCGTGCAACTCTCGATACCAAGAAACCAACGCTGGCGGTAATTGAGTGTTCGAACGGTTACCTAGCCACCACATGCCTTGAAGCGGCAAGCTGATCGCAAACAACGCCATAACCACAGCTTGCGGCATCGCATGATAATTGTTGAAGACCATTTGTGTCAGAATACTAATAGCAGCTATCGCTGGCATCACTTTCACACCAAAACGCGTGGCTTTAATGATGCGCTGTTCAGGGAAGATAGCGTTTAACTCTTTTCGAACAGGCCAGAGATCCATGTACTTTTGGCCATCTTTTAAACTGCTCGCTAAACCAACTCTATTACTCATATGAGTCTCCCATTAAAAAAAAGTTGAAATCATCAACTAAAAACACAAAAATTTGACGAAAAATAATATTCTTTCAAATTTTTTTGTTATATTTGCACAATATCGCTATTATTTGCAGACCTCAATCTCATTGTTGCCCTTATTTACAATTTAAGCAACTTTGGGACGACTTCTGCAAGGAATGCAAAAGCCTCTTTTTCTGAAAAAGTGCGCTTTCACTTTAATACGGAAATTAACGTTTTTTTGACCAAGGTTAGTACGCAAGCCTATGTGCTTCGACTATTCTTGAGATTAATTTTCATCCTTAACTGATTTCGATCAGAAAAATAAACAGGTAGTCATTAATGTCTAAGCTAGTTTTAGTTTTAAACTGTGGTAGTTCTTCTCTTAAATTTGCTGTTGTTGATGCAGAAACAGGTGCTGAGCACCTAACTGGTCTTGCTGAGTGTCTTGGTCTTCCAGAAGCTCGTATGAAGTGGAAACTTGACGGCAAGCATGAAGCACAACTAGGCGCGGGCGCAGCTCACGTAGAAGCACTATCTTTCATGGTAGAAACTATTCTTGCTTCTAAGCCGGAGCTTAAAGCTAACCTTGGCGCTATCGGTCACCGTATCGTACACGGTGGCGAGCAGTTCACATCTTCTGCACTTATCACTGATGAAGTTCTTAAGGGTATTCAAGACGCTGCGACTTTCGCACCTCTTCATAACCCAGCTCACCTTATCGGTATCGAAGCGGCTCAACAGAACTTCCCTGGTCTACAAAACGTTGCTGTATTTGACACTGCGTTCCACCAAACAATGCCTTCTGAGTCTTACCTATACGCTCTACCGTACAACCTGTACAAAGAGCACGGCATCCGTCGTTACGGCATGCACGGTACTTCTCACTTGTTCATTACTCGTGAAGTTGCAGGTCTACTAAACAAGCCAGTTGAAGAAGTTAACATCATCAACTGTCACCTAGGTAACGGCGCATCTGTATGTGCTATCAAGAACGGTCAATCTGTAGATACTTCTATGGGTCTTACTCCTCTTGAAGGTCTAGTAATGGGTACTCGTTGTGGTGACCTAGATCCTGCGATCATCTTCCACCTACACGACGCTCTTGGTTACTCTGTTGAAGAAATCAACAACATGCTAACTAAAGAATCAGGTCTTGCTGGTCTAACTGAAGTGACTTCTGACTGTCGTTTCGTTGAAGACAACTACGGTGAGAAAGAAGAAGCAACTCGTGCAATGGACGTGTTCTGTCACCGTCTAGCTAAGTACGTTGCTGGTTACACTGCAACTCTAGAAGGTCGTCTAGACGCAATCACTTTCACTGGCGGCATCGGCGAGAACTCTGGCCCAATCCGTGAAATGGTTCTTAACCGCCTAGGCATCTTCGGCATCGAAGTTGACAGCGAAGCTAACCTTAAAGCACGTTTCGGCGGCGAAGGTACTATCACTACAGCTAACAGCCGTATCCCTGCAATGGTTATCTCTACTAATGAAGAGCTAGTAATTGCTGAAGACACTGCGAAACTAGCAGGTCTTTAATTGATTTTCCTGACTAGCTTCACTCGAAGCTAGTCAGTTTTTCATATCAAGAAAATGGGGCTCAACTTCTATTCCTACCCCAATTTAAATATCGGTGGGAATAGCAGTTGAGCTTTTTTTATTTCCAATAGTCAAAGGTGTTCGTCAATGTCCCGTACTATTATGCTTATCCCTACAAGCGCTGGTGTTGGTCTTACTAGTGTTAGCATGGGTGTTCTTCGCGCTATGGAGCGTAAGGGCGTAAGTGTTTCTTTCTACAAGCCAATCGCTCAACCTCGTAGCGGTGGTAACCAACCTGATTTAACGTCTACTATCATCAGCGCAAACAGCGACATTAAGATTGGTGAGCCAATCGCAATGACTAAAGCTGAAGCTTTGATCGGTAGCGAAAAAATGGACGAGCTTCTAGAGTCTGTTGTTGAGCAATACAACAAGATCAACAAAGATGCAGAAGTAACGCTTATCGAAGGTCTAGTACCTACTCGTAAGCACCCATTTGCTAACCAAGTGAACGCGGAAATCGCTAAAACACTAGGCGCAGAGATCGTATTCGTTGCGACTCCGGGTACATACAACCCTATTCAGCTTAAAGAGCACATCGAAGTAGCATGTTCTAACTTCGGCGGCACTAAAAACAAGAACATTTCAGGCGTTATTATTAACAAACTGAATGCACCTGTTGATGAAGCTGGTCGTACTCGCCCTGACCTTTCTGAAATCTTCGATGATGCAGATAGCGCTCAACAAGCGAACCTTGAAGTAATGCAAATCTTCAACTCTAGCCCTATCCGTGTTCTTGGCTGTGTGCCATGGAGCATCGACCTAATCGCTACTCGTGCGGTTGATATGGCTAAGCACCTTAACGCTGAAATCGTTAACGAAGGTGAAATCTCAACTCGTCGTATTAAGAGCATCACTTTCTGTGCACGTTCTCTACCGCACATGATTGAGCACTTCAAACCAGGTTCACTGCTAGTAACTTCTGCAGACCGTCCTGACGTTATCGTTGCTGCGGCTCTTGCTGCGAAAAACGGTGTTGAGATTGGCGCAATCCTACTGACTGGCGGTTACGACATTCCAGAAAGCATTGCTAACCTTTGTGCACCAGCATTCGCGTCAGGTCTACCGATCTTCAAGGCTCAAGGTAACACTTGGCAGACGTCTCTAAACCTACAGAGCTTCAACCTAGAAGTGCCTGCAGACGATAAAGAGCGTATCGAGTTCGTTAACGATCACGTTGCAAGCCACATTGATGGCCCTTGGATTGATTCTCTATCTGAAGGTACTCAAGGCATTCGTCGTCTAAGCCCACCAGCATTCCGTTACCAGTTAACTGAATTTGCTCGTAAAGCGGCTAAGCGTATCGTTCTTCCTGAAGGTGATGAGCCACGTACTGTTAAAGCAGCTTCTATCTGTGCTGAACGCGGTATCGCAACTTGTGTGCTTCTTGGTAACCCAGACGAAATCCGTCGCGTTGCTGCACAACAAGGTGTTGAACTAGGCGCTGGCGTTGAGATCATCGATTCTGCATCTGTTCGCGAAAACTACGTAGCTCGTCTAGTAGAACTTCGTGGCGCTAAAGGTATGACTGAAGTTGTTGCTCGTGAGAAGCTAGAAGATTCAGTATTCCTAGGCACTATGATGCTTGAAGCTGGCGAAGTTGACGGCCTAGTTTCTGGTGCTGTTCACACAACGGCGAACACAATCGTTCCTCCGTTCCAGATCATCAAGACTGCACCTGATGCTTCTATCGTATCTTCAATCTTCTTCATGCTTCTGCCTGATCAAGTACTTGTATACGGTGACTGTGCGATCAACCCTGATCCAACAGCTGAGCAACTTGCTGAAATCGCTATCCAATCTGCTGACTCTGCAGCGGCATTCGGTATCGACCCACGCGTTGCTATGATCTCTTACTCTACTGGTGAATCTGGTAAAGGTGCAGACGTAGATAAAGTACGTGAAGCAACGAAACTTGCTCAAGCGAAACGTCCTGATCTAGTGATCGACGGTCCTCTTCAGTACGACGCTGCTATCATGGAAAACGTTGCTGCTTCTAAAGCACCAAACTCTCCAGTAGCTGGTAAAGCGACAGTATTCGTATTCCCAGACCTAAATACTGGTAACACGACTTACAAAGCGGTACAGCGTTCAGCAGATCTAGTATCTATCGGTCCAATGCTTCAAGGTATGCGCAAGCCAGTAAATGACTTGTCTCGTGGCGCTCTAGTAGACGATATCGTTTACACTGTAGCTCTAACGGCTATCCAAGCAGACCAAGCAGCTCAAGCTGAAGAAAAAGTAATTAACTAATTTTTCTTTTGTAGAAGCAAAAAACCCTAGATTCTTATCTAGGGTTTTTTTATGTCTACCGCTTAAGGTTATTTGATGCTCTTAAGATGAATCTAGCCTCGCCCATGGGCTGATTCTAAATCTAGCACAGGTCCTTTCGGTACAACTTGGGTTGGGTTGATACCTGTGTGGCTGTAATAGTAGTGACGTTTGATGTGGTAAAAATCGGTCGTCTCTTTAATGCCTTCAATCTGGTAGAGCTCTTTTAAGTAGCCCTGAATATGGACGTAGTCTGAAATTCGCTGCTTGTTACACTTAAAATGACCAACATACACTGCATCGAATCGAACCAGAGTGGTAAACAACCTCCAGTCTGCTTCTGTGATGTCATTACCCGCTAGATAACGATGTTCACTAAGATGTACATCTACTTTGTCTAACGCCTCAAATAACGCGTCATACGCTTCTTCATAAGCTTCTTGTGTAGTTGCAAAGCCAGTACGATAAACACCGTTGTTGATGCTTGGATAGATATAGTCGTTCCACTCATCAATCTTCTTGGCTAGCTCCCACGGATAATAATCATCGGTGTTGCCTGTTAACTCATTAAATTCTGAGTTGAACATGCGGATAATTTCAGAGGACTCGTTACTCACGATGGTATTGGTTTTCTTGTCCCATAGCACTGGAACCGTTACTCGTCCTGAGTAATCAGGCTTGGCTTGAGTGTAAATTTGGTGCATACGAGTATGGCCGAATAGAGGTTCAGGTAGCCCCATTTGCCACCCTTCACTCATCATGTCTGGGCAGACGACCGTCACGTCAATATGATCGGTTAACTCTTTAAGTTCACGGAAGATTAAAGTTCGGTGCGCCCAAGGGCAAGCCAATGATACGTATAAGTGATAACGGCCGCTTTCCGGCTGAAATTGTGCACCGGCTTTGTTCTCTATCCAGTGACGAAAGCCTGCATCTTCGCGAACAAACTTGCCACCGCTTTCTTTGGTGTCATACCAAACGTCATGCCAAACACCTTCAACTAACTTACCCATATCCAAACCTCTGTCATCCAAAATTTTTTATACCAATCACAGTAAGTAAATGTTCAGAAATAGCGCAGAGAAAAGGCTTGAGAACAAGGAAGAATTTTTCTGTTAGTAGTTATTCTACAATCAAAAATTCTAACGCCGTTATCGAGCGTTTTAACAAGCTAGGATGAGCAGTTATTTACTACGATTGGTATTAGTATAAAAAAAGCCCACTTTTTCAAAACTAGAAGAAGTTGGCTTAGTTGTTCGAATTATTTGAAGGAGGTTGTTTTAGAGGAACCTTGGACACAAAAAAAGCGCAACTCATAAAAAAGTTGCGCTTAAGCCTGTCACAGGCTGAACCGTTTTAAATTGGTTCTAGACTTGTACGTGCAAGCAAGATACTGCGTGTACGTCATCGCCTTGAATGGTTGGCTTGGTTTGCGCGCAGGCCTCGGTTGCTTCAGGGCAACGAGTGCGGAACACACAACCTGATGGTGGATTAATTGGTGATGGGAGATCACCCTCCAGCATCTGAATCGTTTTGCTGCGCTCTAAGCGTGGGTCTGGAATCGGAACTGCAGACATCAATGCTTTGGTATATGGGTGTTTAGGGTCTGAGAACAAGGCATCTGATTCCCCTAGCTCAACAGCATTACCTAAGTACATCACTAATACACGGTCAGAGATGTGTTTAACCACTGACAAATCATGCGCGATGAATACCAAAGACAAACCTAACTCTTTCTGTAGTTCCATAAGAAGGTTAACTACTTGAGCTTGGATAGATACATCCAGAGCAGAAACCGGCTCATCACAGATAATCATCTTAGGCTTCAAGATAAGTGCACGTGCGATACCGATACGTTGACACTGACCACCAGAGAATTCATGTGGGTAACGGTTGATTACGTTAGGTAGTAGACCAACCTTTGCCATCATCTCTTTAACTCTGTCTTTCACTTCCTGTTTAGAAAGCTCTGGATAGAAAGTTTGTAGAGGCTCAGCAATGATGTCCCCTACTGACATACGTGGGTTAAGCGATGCTAGCGGGTCTTGGAAGATCATCTGAATCTCTTTACGAGTCTCACGACGCTTCACTTCCTGCATTTTAGTCAGGTCTTGACCTAACCACATCACTTCGCCTTCAGTAGCCTCAACTAAGCCAATAATTGCGCGCGCAAATGTTGATTTACCACAGCCAGACTCACCTACTACACCCAGAGTCTCACCTTCATAAAGGTGAACATCCACACCATCAACCGCTTTAAGATTTGATGGTTTAGCCCAAGGCCACGCAGACTTAGCCGCAATGCTAAAATGAACCTTCAGGTTTTTAATATCTAATAGTAATTCTTTACTCATTTTGTCCAAGTCTCCCAATCAGAAAAACAAGCACGCTGACGATCTTTTGCAAATGGTTGCAAAATTGGTGCTTCTTGCTTACAACGGTCCATTACACGGTGACAACGGTCTTGATAAGGACAACCGGTTGGTAGACGAAGTAAGTTAGGTGGGTTACCTGGAATCGTTGGCAGAATTTCACCTTCGGTATCCAAACGAGGAATCGCTTTAAGCAGGCCTTCCGCATAAGGGTGGCTAGGCTCATAGAAGATTTCATCTACTGTGCCATATTCCATGGTACGGCCAGCGTACATCACTAGAACTTTGTCACAAGAACCAGCAACCACACCCAAATCATGGGTGATCATGATGATTGCCGTATTGAACTCATCTTTAAGTTCGTTCAGCAATTCCATGATTTGCGCTTGAATGGTTACATCCAATGCCGTTGTTGGTTCATCAGCAATCAGTAGTTTTGGACGACATAGCAAAGCCATTGCAATCATCACACGCTGACGCATACCGCCAGAAAATTCGTGTGGATACATGGTAATACGTTTACGTGCCTCAGGGATTTTAACCGCTTCCAGCATACGCACTGATTCTTCAAACGCTTCTGCTTTGCCCATGCCTTTATGCAGCATAAGTACTTCCATCAACTGATCACTTACTTTCATGTAAGGATTCAGTGACGTCATTGGATCTTGGAAGATCATCGCGATCTGTTCAGCGCGAACTTTGTTCAGTGCTTTCTCAGGTAGATTGAGAATCTCATTACCTTCAAACTTTGCACTGCCTGAGATGATGCCGTTCTTAGCCAGCAGTCCCATCAGTGCAAATACCGTTTGAGATTTACCCGAACCCGACTCACCAACAATACCCAGCGTTTCGCCTTGGTTGAGTGAGAAGTTCAGGTCGTTTACTGCGGTTACGGTACCATCTTGCGTGGTAAATTCGACGCGCAGATCTTTGACATCTAATAAGCTCATTATTGCTTCCTTAATCTTTTATAGCTTTTAATTGCTATTTCTTTATCTGTCTTTTGGATCAAGCGCGTCGCGCAGACCATCACCTACGTAGTTAAAGCAGAACAGCGTAACTACCATGAATGCCGCTGGGAATGCCAGTTGCCAAATAGCAACTTCCATTGTTTGCGAGCCTTCTTGTAACAGCGCGCCCCAACTTGTCATAGGCTCTTGAACACCAAGACCAAGGAAAGATAAGAATGATTCAGTAAGGATCATGCTTGGAATAAGGAGCGTTGAGTAAACCGCAACAATACCCAATACGTTCGGTACGATATGACGTGTAATGATTTTCCATTTACTGACACCACATACGTGCGCAGCCTCAATGAATTCTTTACTACGTAAACTCAACGTTTGGCCACGTACAATACGCGCCATATCGAGCCAAGCAATCGCACCGATAGCAACGAAGATAAGTACGATATTACGACCAAAGAATGTCACCAGTACGATAACTAGGAACATGAATGGCACGGCGTATAGGATCTCTAGGATACGCATCATCACTCGGTCAGTGCGACCGCCAATGAAGCCTGAAGCCGCACCGTAAAGCGTACCTATCAGTACCGCTACGAATGCACCCATCACACCAACCATAAGAGAAATACGGCCACCAATCATCGTACGAACGTATAGGTCACGGCCTAAACTGTCGGTACCAAACCAGTGATCAGCATTTGGGCCTACGTGCATTGCGTACCAGTCAGTATCATCGTAAGCATACTGTGCCAACATAGGTAAGAAGATTACCGATAGCACCATAACAATTAGAATGAACAGACTGATCATTGCGGCTTTGTTGCGCATAAAACGAATACGCGCATCCTGCCACAAGCTACGACCTTCAATTTCCAAACTCTCAGAGAATTTTTCGATCGCTTCTAAGTTTTCTTTTTTCTTCAACATAACCATGCGTCCCTGCTAGTAGCGAATTTTCGGGTCAATAAGCGCTAGTAAAATATCAACGATTGCGTTGAACAAGATGAATAGGAAACCAATCAAAATGGTTACACCCATTACTAACGAATAATCACGGTTAAACGCGGCATTAACAAACAGCTTACCAATACCCGGTAGGCCGAAGATGGTTTCAACAACAACTGAACCTGTAATGATACCTACAAACGCAGGCCCCATGTATGAAACAACAGGTAGCATTGCTGGCTTAAGTGCATGTTTAAGAACGATATAACGGTAACTTAGACCTTTAGCTCGAGCTGTACGGATAAAGTTACTGTTTAGGGTTTCAATCATGCTACCGCGAGTGATACGAGCAAAGGTTGCTACGTATAAAAGAGACATCGCGATAACGGGTAGGACGATGTACATGTACGTACCACCGTGCCAACCACCTGCTGGAAATATATGCCAGTGTAGAGAGAATAGGTAGATAAGCGCTGGAGCCAACACGAAGGATGGCATCACCACCCCGAGCATGGCGGTCGACATTATGGTGTAGTCGATCCAGGTGTTGTGCTTCAAGGCGGCAATGGTTCCGACCGTTACCCCCATCAATAATGTGAAGATAAAGGCAACAAAACCTACCTTCGCAGATACTGGAAGCGCAACCGCGATCAGCTCATTTACTGTGTAATCTTGGTATTTAAAAGATGGACCAAAATCACCCTGAAGGATGTTGGTCAAGTACGTGGTGTACTGTTCAAATACAGGTTTATCTAAGCCATATTTAGCTTCGATGTTAGCCATAACTTCTGGCGGTAATGGACGCTCGCTTGAAAACGGGTTACCCGGTGCGAAACGCATGAGAAAGAAAGATATAGTGATCAACACCAACATGGTTGGAATCGCTTCAAATATCCTTTTCATAATGAATTTAAGCATAAACTCACTCTTTCAGTCTGTGACAATTAAAATTAGAAAGACGCTACATGCGCGCCCTGCGCATGTAGTGTCTGTATCGTTATAGTTATAGTAACTTTTTAGAATCTAAGCTCTTATTATTGAGCTTTGATGTATAAGTCTTTCGAGAAGATCTTATCTTCCGCGTTGTTAGTAGGGAAGCCACCAACGTGCGGATTTAGTAGACGTGATTTCACGTATTGGTAGATAGGTGCGATAGGCATGTCTTTAGCCATTAACGCCTCAGCTTCTAGGTAAAGTGCTTCACGCTCTTCTGCTGATGTAGAGTTAAGTGCTTTATCAATGATTTGGTCGTACTCAGCGCTATCGTAGTGAACACCACCGGTAGTGTTGTTACTCTTCATTAGCGTTAGGAATGACGACGCTTCGTTGTAGTCACCACACCAACCAGCACGTGCTACTTCAAAATCACCTGAATCTTTAGAAGATAGGTAAGTTTTCCACTCTTGGTTTTCAAGCGTTACTTTAAGACCCAGTGTTTTCTTCCACATAGAACCTAGCGCAACAGCAATCTTCTTGTGGTTTTCAGAAGTGTTGTAAAGTAGGTTGAAGTTTAGTGGGTTGTCTTTGCCGTAACCCGCTTCTTCAAGAAGGCGTGCAGCTTCTTCATTACGTTCTTTTTGAGACATCTTGCCGTAAGCAGGAAGTTCAGGGTTAAAGCCAGCTGTGATTTCAGGCGTTAGGAAGTAAGCTGGTTTTTGACCTTGTGCTAGGATTGCGTCACTTACGATATTACGGTCAATTGCGTAAGAAATTGCTTTACGTACACGAACATCATCAAATGGTGCTTTCTTAGTGTTAAAGATGTAGTAGTAAGTACATAGGTTACCCGCTACAGATACATCTTCCGCATACTCTTTCTTAAGGCGCTTGAAGTGCTCAGTTGGAAGTTCATTTGTAAAGTCGATTTCACCAGATAGGAAACGGTTCATTTCCGCAACTTGGTTTTCGATTGGTAGGAACGTTACTTTATTAAGAACAGTTTTATCATTGTTCCAGTATTGATCGTTACGCTTTAGTACTAGGCGTTCATTAACAACCCATTTATCGACAGCAAATGCACCGTTACCTACAAAGTTACCCGGCTTAGTCCATTGGTCACCGAATTTTTCAACAGTCGCCTGATGTACCGGCTTCATTGTTGTGTGGCCCATCATCATTACGAAATATGGTACCGCTGTATCTAGTTCAACAACAAGCGTGTTTGCATCGACAGCTTTAACACCTAGCTCACTCTTGTCTTTCTTACCCGCTACGATGTCTTTCGCGTTCACCATCTTGGTATATTCCATGTACCAAGCATATGGAGAAGCAGTGGCAGGATCGACTGCACGTTGCCAGCTGTAAACGAAATCTTCAGCTGTTACAGGATCGCCGTTAGACCATTTTGCATCTTTACGTAGGTGGAAAGTGAATGTTTTGTTGTCCGTCGTTTCCCAGCTTTCGGCTACACCTGGGATTGTATTACCTTCGCCATCTTGGTTCACTAGACCTTCTAGAAGATCACGAATTACGTGAGATTCTGGTACACCTTGAGATTTGTGTGGGTCGATAGTCGCAACTTCAGTACCGTTACCGCGAACAAGTTCCTGAACTTTTGCTAGTTCTGTGCCTGCTGGAACTTCAGCAGCGATAGAAAGAGTAGAAGTGGCAGCCACTGCCAAACCAGCACCTAGAAGAAGGGCCTGAGTGATTTTATTCTTGTACATTTAATAAACTCCAAGTTTTACGTATTGCATCCATGACTTCTTTGCTAAGTTCACTGAACGGCAGTGATTTAGATTTATTTAGCTCAAAATTTAAGCATAAAAATCTAAAACCTTACAAAGATTGAGGCACACACTATCAACCATTGAAGTAATTTGCCATAAACAAGTCGCAAAAAATCGGATAATTCTCCGAATTACTCAAGGTAACAGTGTAAATCTCTAATAAAAACCTAATGAATAGTTAATTACACATAAGGATTTATTAAAAAACAGCCTTTAGTGTTGATGTATCTGAATTGATACTTTTATTTAGCATCTTATGCTAGAACACTGTCGGCAAATTAACATTAATGCCACATGAAATCTAATTGCACATCACATATCCCCTAAATAGACTGCACTATTTGTGAGGATTATCACTTTATACAAAACAGCATAAAGCACTGCACCAAAACAGATTTGGAAATGCACCAAGACAGACTAAATCACGCGTTGAATTCATATGCAACTTGACTGCTTAACCATTTATTAAAGAACCTTTTATTTATAAATCACTTTGTAGCACGCACAAAAAAACCGACGTCAAACGTCGGCTTTCTTACTATCTACGTCCCAATCTGAAATACGCTTTCACGTTAAGATCGAAACACGCTATGGAGTGGATTACTTCTTCCAACGCTCCGCTGCTTTCGCGTCGGAGTCTCGAGAGTCAACCCAACGAGTCGCCTCAGTAGTACGTTCTTTTTTCCAAAACGGCGCTTTGGTTTTCAGAAAGTCCATAACAAACTCACACGCATCGAAGGCAGCGCCACGATGTGCACTGGATACACCAACGTAAACAATCTGGTCACCGATATCTAGGTCACCAACGCGGTGAATCACTCGCATCTTTTGAATAGGCCAGCGTGCTTCAGCTTGATCACAGATCTCGCTCAGCGACTTCTCTGTCATACCCGGATAGTGCTCTAGAGACAAACCAATCACGTTGTCACCAAGGTTCATGTCGCGAACTTTACCAACAAACGTCACAACCGCTCCCGCAGCCGTACCTTGAGCTAGATAATCGTATTCGCCACCCACAGAAAAGTCTTCAGCAGTCACTAATACTCTTGGATCAATAACTCGAGAGTCATTCATGGTTAACCTCCAGTAACTGGTGGGAAGAAAGCCACTTCGTCGCCGTCTTTCACTTCAGTCGTCAAAGGTACAATTGATTGGTTGAGTGCTGCCAGCAGCTTGCCCTCTTCCAATGCGATATCCCATTTGCCTTCTTGTGTTACAAGGTGGCTGCGAATCGCTTCAATAGTATTGTATTGCGCATCGATCTCTAGGCTATCAACACCGACAAGTTCACGAGTTTGTGCAAAGAAAAGTACCGTAATCATGATTCCACCTTAAAGTGTCCTGATTTACCACCCGTCTTCTCTAGCAGACGTACGTTCTCGATAACAATGTCTTTCTGAACAGCTTTACACATATCGTAAATCGTCAGTGCAGCAACAGAAGCAGCCGTTAGCGCTTCCATTTCTACGCCTGTCTTACCTGCAAGCTTACATACCGATTCGATACGAACCTTGTTTTCAGACTCAATGGCTTCAAGTTGTACTTCTACTTTAGTCAGTAGCAAAGGGTGACACAGTGGAATCAAGTCCCACGTCTTCTTCGCTGCTTGGATACCAGCAATACGTGCCGTTGCGAAAACATCACCTTTATGGTGGCTGCCAGAAACAATCAGCTCTAGCGTTTCTGCTGACATTTGAACGAAAGCTTCTGCTCTCGCCTCACGTACTGTCTCTGCTTTAGCCGATACATCGACCATGTTCGCTTCGCCAGACGCGTTAATATGTGTAAATTGGCTCATGCTCAATCCACCTTATACAGAAAGATGTGGCATGAAGTTACAAGGACGGTGACTCGCATCCATCTGTTGCTTGATGATCTTAGTCCAACCTGTGCGGCATGCACCTGTAGAACCAGGCATCGCAAAGATAACCGTGTGGTTGGCAAAACCCGCAATCGCACGAGATTGAATCGTCGATGTACCAATCTCTTCATAAGACACTTGACGGAATAGTTCACCAAAGCCTTCTACTTCTTTGTCGAATAGTGGCTTAAGTGCTTCAGGCGTGCTGTCACGAGATGTGAAGCCCGTACCGCCAGTGATCATAATCGCTTGAACGCTTTCGTCAGCAATCCACTGAGATACGATCGCACGGATCTTGTACATATCATCGATAACGATTTGCTTATCAACCACGTTGTGGCCAGCTTCTTTAGCATGCTCAGCTAGGTAACCACCTGACGTGTCATTTTCTTCTGTACGAGTATCTGAAACGGTTAGTACTGCGATGTTTGCTGCTTGAAATTTGCTTTCTGCGTGACCCATTTGTTCACCTATATAAATTTTTCAATTATGAGGGCGTGTTGACCTTTCGTGATTAAATTTTGTTCGAGATAAAAGCGTTTTAATCGCGGCGAGGGGGAAGTAGCCTAGTCATTCTAAGCAAATCTCCCTCAACAAAGAGTAAAACGCTTTTAGCCGAACCCTTCGGGCAGCGTTTGCTGGTCATTTCGACTACGTTATCGGCTTCTCATGTAGGCTAGCTACACATCAAAGCCTCTGCCTTATATAAATACCCAGCAACTCGCTGCAAAAATCAGCTCGAAAGAGCAACACGCCCTAGACTGATTCGCCCAGCTTAAAGAAGCTGAGCGATAAAATGCTTTAGAGTATATAGCGGGTTAACCGCCGATTGACGCCAAGTTTGGAGTCATGCCGCTGTTGCCATCGTGTAAGAAGTGGCTAACGGACTTGGTTTGAAGCTGAGCCTGAATTCGATCAATGAGCTCTTGCTCTTGTTGATCTTCTTGAATCAGATCTCTCAGTTCAACACCGTGGTCGCCAAACAGACATAGGTGAAGTTTACCGGTCGCAGAAACACGCAGTCGGTTACAACTCTCACAAAAGTCTTTCTCGTAAGGCATGATCAAACCGATTTCACCCTTGTAGTCTGGGTGGACAAACACTTGCGCGGGGCCATCATTAACGGCTTTGACTTTTAACAGCCAACCATTAGCAATAAGCTGGTTGCGGATCGCAACGCCAGACACATGGTGTTTATCGAACAACTCGTCCATCTCACCGGTTTTCATCAGCTCGATAAAACGTAATTGAATAGGTTTGTCTTTGATCCAATTAAGGAAGGCTGGTAATTCCTGACTATTGAGGTCTTTCATCAATACGACGTTGACTTTGACTTGTTCAAAGCCAACCTCAAACGCTTTATCAATGCCTCGCATAACCTCTGTAAACTTATTCTCACCAGTGATCTGATGGAACATGCGCGAATCTAAGCTATCCACGCTCACGTTTATATGGGTTAAACCAGCATCACGCCATTGCCCTACTTGTTTCTCCATGCGGTAGCCATTCGTTGTGGTGGCTACTTTTTCGATGCCTGGAGTAGAAGCAACAGTATGTATGATTTCAGGAAAGTCTTTACGCAGGCTCGGCTCTCCGCCAGTAATGCGGATCTTAGAGGTGCCACAATCTGCAAACGCTTTAACAATACGTTTGATCTCGGGAACACTTAAAAAAGACGAGTTTTTTTGCCCTGACGGTTTATAACCATCTGGCAAGCAGTAAGTACATTTAAAGTTACAGACGTCTGTAACCGACAAGCGCAAGTAATAAAACTTGCGATGGAATCTATCTTCGAATTGTTGCGCCACGGAACACCTTTCCAAACACGGGAGGCATAATCATTTCCAATTAAGCCCTTGTGACAACATGTCACTGGCTCTTGATGCGTATCGGTACAGCAAATACCACTGTGCGACTTAGCATGCGAGAGCTCGGAGTTATGGCAACTGCACGTTATATTCACACGCGCAGTAGCTGAGTAATAAAATACTTAATATTTGTACGTGAATCTAGCTCTGATGACAAAAAACGGGTCACATCGGCAAAAAAAACGTATCAAACCCTCAAAATAACTCTTGTTGAGTATCTGACGAGAAGCATTTAACCTAAATTATAGTTGGTAATAATCTAACAAGAACAAAAAATGAATATTTACTCTTCAAAGAAAGTCGTAGCAATCGGTGGGGGCCATGGCTTAGGTCGCATGCTAGCTGCATTAAAAGACTTTGGTAGCAATGCGACTGGCATTGTTGCAACAACAGATAATGGTGGTTCCACCGGGAGAATTCGAGACTGCCAAGGTGGTATTGCTTGGGGAGATACTCGTAACTGTATCAACCAATTAATCACAGAACCTTCGATCAGTTCGATGATGTTTGAATATCGCTTTCGCGGTCAAGGTGAACTCGATGGTCACAACTTAGGTAACTTAATGCTAACGGCGTTAGACAACCTTTCCGTTCGCCCATTGGAAGCAATTAACCTAATTCGAAATATGCTCAAAGTCGATGTCAATATCGTCCCAATGACCGAGCACCCTTCTGATCTCACGGCTTTATCAATGGACGGTCGTTGGGTAACTGGCGAAACTAACGTTGATGACATGACAGAAAAGCTGCGCATGATGGACTTATCTCCAGAAGTACCGGCAACCAAAGAAGCTGTTGCTGCAGTTGAGCAAGCAGACTGCATTGTCCTTGGACCAGGAAGCTTTTTAACCAGTGTGATGCCCCCGCTGCTACTGCCAGAAATTGGCAAAGCAATCGCGGAAAATACCAAGGCAAAAGTTATCTTCGTTGAAAACCTTTCGCCAGAGCACGGCCCTGCAGGAAAAATGACGCTTCAAGAACAATTGGAGTGGTGTGAACGTACCTGTAAGGCAAGAAAAATAGACATTGTACTGGGCAATGAACCACACCCTGAATTAGAAGGGCAATGGAATTGTGTGACCACTGATCTTGCCTCTCCTAACCGAGATTGGCGACACGACCGTTTAAAACTCCAACAAGCGATTAGGGATCAACTAGCTTAATGCTTGTCGCTTAGGCTAAACGACAGAGACCAGTAAAAACAAAAAAGGAGCATCATGCTCCTTTTTTAGTCTCTTTAATAACTAGCCGCTTTAGAGATCCGTCATCAACTGCTGATATTCAGTGTACGTTGATAACAGTAGCTCTTGCATATCTTGGAAATCAATCTCGGTTACAGGCAATGCTTGCTTCACTTTTGCGTCTAAGCTAATCGCAAAACTACACAAAGAATCCGCACCAAAACTTGCTGCGCTGCTCTTAAGTGCATGGCTTATATCAGCCAAGTACTTAGATGTATCCGACGCTTTATTTATCTCTAGATGTTCGTAGTAGCCTTTCAACTCACCTAAGAAGATTTCCAGCAAAACTGGCACATTCTCTTGCCCTATTTCGCCAGCGAGCTCATCAACTTTTTGCTGATTTAATACTTTCGTCATTATGATTTTCTTATTGTTTGGTGATTACTGCTTCGCATTCCACGTTTGCAACTTACGGTATATCGTCGATGGACTGACATCTAAGAAACCGGCCGCGCGGGGAATGTTGCCGTCACACGCTTTTATGGCCTGTTCGATAGCCGTCTTCTCAGTGATCCACAATGGGAAAATATCTTTTACCGTGATGTCTTCGTTCTGCTTCTCTTTCAAGCGCAAGCTGTTTTCAATCGGTTGGTTCAATGGTGGTGGAAGCATGTTGAGAGTAATCTCTTTGCCGTTATTCAATACCACCACGTTCCGTAATACGTTTTGTAGCTGACGAACGTTACCCGGCCACTCATATTGATTAAAGCGATCAAGTACTTCCTGAGCAAAACGTACAAACGCCTTCCCCTCCTCGACCGACATATAGCCTAGCAGAGAATACGCAATCTCGATGACATCTTCACCACGCTCGCGCAATGGCGGCAAGTGCAGTGGAATCACGTATAAACGATAGTATAAATCTTCTCTAAAGCGACCTTCTTGTACTTCTTTCCAAGGGTCACGGTTGGTCGCACACACAAAACGAACATCGACACTCTTCATCTTCGAAGAGCCGACTTTTTGGAAAGTACCGGTTTGGATAAAGCGCAGCAGCTTAGTTTGCAGCTCTAAGTCCATTTCGCACAGTTCATCAAGGAACAGTGTTCCACCATCAGCAAGCTCAGCAGCACCTTGGCGATCGGTCGCAGCACCGGTAAAGGCACCTTTAACGTGGCCAAACAGTTCACTTTCAATCAGATCTTTAGGAATTGCCGCACAGTTGATTGCGATGAAAGGCTTATCGCCACGCTTGCTCGCCGCATGAATGGCTTCTGCACATACCTCTTTACCTGTACCACTCTCACCAGTAATGAAAATGCTCGCCTTACTCGATGCTGCAGAGTCGATAGTTCGGTAAACCTGCTGCATGGTTTGGCTACTGCCAATGAAACCTTGATAGTTTTGGTTTCCCGGATGTTCCGAGCTGTTTTTAAGTTTGGTGGCTTTGCGGATCGCGTTGTTCACCGTAATACGGAGTCGGTCGGCTTCACACGGTTTGATAAGGAAATCTTGAGAGCCATGACGCATAGCTTCTACGGCGGTATCGATAGAGCCGTGAGCCGTCATGAAGATAACCGGAACTTCAGGGTATTTTTGTTTTACAGCAAATAGCACGTCCATACCGGTCATGTCAGGCAGACGTAGATCTAATAAAATAAGGTCTGGGATTCGATGATTCAAACTCTCGATTGCATCGCGGCCAGTGCCGACAATATTGATATCAATTTCGAGCGGTGTAAGATACGAGCGATATAAAGCTGCTACCGAAGCGGTATCCTCTACCATCAACAAATACTTCGATTTGTTATCTAGCGTTTTTGATTGCATATCCTAGCCATTTATAATTTGCATTTCTTATTATAGTCGCATTCCGCTTTGCATTATGCAAATTAGCCACAATATTTGTAGTGTGTTTTTTTACTTACTTCAAACAATCAATGTTTTATCTATCTGGCACGAACGATGCAACGGTATAAATGACCTTCGGGTCACCTAGCCAACTGACGTTGTTAGTGGACCGAGTGTTCACAAACGTAAGCCAGTAGAACATTTACTACTGGCTGTTTTTTTGCCTGAAACACTCTCAATTCTTGTATTGAGGGGAACAATTCTTCGAATGAAAAGTGAGATTAGCTGTTGGTAATAAACTGCTTTCTTAGCTGCTCAATTTCATCACGCTTCTGTGCTGCCAATTCAAATTCTAGGTTCTGAGCATGCTGATACATCGCAGCTTCTAGCTTGCTGATCTCTTTATCAAGCTGTTGCGGTGTAAGTACAGCATAACTTTCAGAAGGCTCTGCAACCTTAGATAGAGGAACTTGCTTCGATTGGCGCTGCTGCTTCGACTTGGTTAGATCACCTAGCTCCATAATGTCTTTGATATTACGTTTCAACGCTTGCGGCGTGATGCCTTGCTCTTCATTGTAGGCTTGCTGCTTCTCACGACGACGATCGGTTTCATCAATCGCTTTTCTCATCGACTTGGTGATTGAATCACCATACAAAATTGCTCGACCTTCCAAGTTACGAGCTGCACGACCAATGGTTTGAATCAGAGAACGCTCAGAACGTAAGAAACCCTCTTTATCAGCATCAAGAATCGCCACCAGCGATACTTCCGGCATATCCAGACCTTCTCGAAGTAAGTTAATGCCCACTAACACGTCGAACTCGCCCAAACGTAGGTCTCGAATGATCTCTACACGCTCAACGGTATCGATATCTGAGTGCAAGTAACGAACCTTAACACCATGCTCACTAAGGTATTCGGTTAAGTCTTCTGCCATTCGTTTAGTCAACGTAGTGACCAATACGCGCTCTTCTTTCACTGAACGGATTCTGATTTCAGACAGCAAGTCATCAACCTGAGTCAAAACCGGACGTACTTCTATGATCGGGTCAAGTAAGCCAGTAGGACGCACCACTTGATCAGCAATCTCACCATCTGATTTCTCAATCTCATAATTACCCGGCGTGGCCGACACAAAAATGGTTTGTGGCGCGATCGATTCGAACTCTTCAAATTTCATCGGACGGTTATCCAACGCAGAAGGCAACCTAAAGCCAAACTCAACCAAAGTCTCTTTACGAGAGCGGTCACCTTTATACATGGCGCCAATTTGCGGCACAGTTACGTGTGACTCATCGATGATCAGCAAACCATCATCAGGCAGGTAATCAAATAAGGTTGGAGGCGCTTCTCCTTCTGCACGGCCGCTCAAGTATCGTGAATAGTTTTCGATACCGGAACAGAAACCCAACTCCGTCATCATCTCGATATCAAACTGAGTTCTTTGAGAAATACGCTGTTCTTCGAGAAGCTTGTTGTTGTCTTTTAAATATTGAGCCCTATCGCGCAACTCATCCTTAATCTTCTCAATCGCCTCAAGGATCTTCTCTCTTGGGGTTACATAGTGAGTTTTTGGATAAACTGTAAAACGCGGTAAGTCTCTTTGTTTCACCGCACCAGTCAGAGGATCAAAAATACTAATGCAGTCCACTTCGTCATCGAACATTTCAATTCGAACCGCATCTTGGTCAGATTCTGCTGGGAAGATATCAATCACCTCACCACGAACACGGAACTGACCACGTTCAAATGCGACATCGTTTCTTGAATATTGCAGCTCAGCCAAGCGGCGTAGGATGTCTCGCTGATCCATCACCTCACCACGACTCAAGTGCAGCATCATCTTCAAATAAGACTTAGGATCACCAAGACCGTAGATAGCCGATACAGACGCAACAATAATGGCATCTTTTCTTTCTAACAAAGCTTTGGTAGCTGAAAGTCTCATTTGCTCAATATGAGCATTTATCGACGCATCTTTCTCGATAAAGGTATCCGTGGTTGGAACGTAGGCTTCCGGCTGGTAATAATCGTAGTAAGAAACAAAGTACTCAACGGAGTTATTCGGAAAGAAAGATTTCATCTCGCCATAAAGTTGAGCTGCCAACGTTTTGTTAGGCGCTAACAAGATTGCTGGTCTTTGAGATTGAGAAATGACGTTGGCAAGAGTAAAGGTTTTACCAGAGCCCGTTACCCCTAATAGAGTTTGATGTGCCAAACCAGAATCTAATCCATCTAGTAATCTGGTTATCGCTGTCGGCTGGTCACCGGACGGGCTATAGTCCGATACCAAGTCAAAGAGTTTACTCATAGGTCGCCATTTCCATACTGTGTATTTAATCAGGTCATTGTCACTCTAGGAGCTATGTCGTTGCAACTATTATCTAGAGAAATGCTTCTTAAGATTAGATATCAGTGATAGCTTTTACTTTTAGAACTTGGTATTATCCGTGCCCTTGCAAGATCTCTTCAGCTAAATCACTCAATTTTTAATCCACTACTTTTCCCCAAAAAATCTAAAAATAGCACTTGTTTTACTGTATATTTTATAATCGTCAAAAGTTATACAATAGTGATATTTTGATACAAATCTTTTAAATACATTACCTTACCTCAGATTTTTAGTTTCTCAGATTTATCCCAATTATTGTTGTTAAAGTTTCACGCACACACTTATCCACAATTTTGGTGGATAACTAAAGAAAGGCTAAATCCGGTAAGGCGTCCAAGAAAGTAAAGTTTTTTATATTATTTTTTTCTGCTATTTTTTATTGACAGAAATTCGGACTATTATTAGAATTCGCGTCGCTAACAAGCAATTCCCCTTTAGTTCAGTTGGTAGAACGGCGGACTGTTAATCCGTATGTCGCAAGTTCAAGTCTTGCAAGGGGAGCCAGATTTAAAGAAGCCGCATCACTCGATGCGGCTTTTTGCGTTTTAGTCGAAACAAAAGCTCTACAGGCACAGCTTTGATTAACTAACATCCATAAAAAAACGCCTCACAAAGAGGCGTTTGGGCTTAGTGACTAAACTGAGCGTTATTCTAGATTAGACGTCGTTTTAGCGGTTACGCTTCTGCAGTAACAACATTCACTGGAGTCTCTTTGTTTGCTTGGTCTTTATCAAACCCTTCGTGCAGGTGGTAGTAACGCTTATAAACAAGAGCACTTACCGTCATTAGAATCGCGGGTAAACCTACCATCATAAACTGCAGCCCCATGATAGTGCTGTCAGACTGTTCCACGTTTGGTACATAACCCACAACAGACAAGCCCATACCAACAATAAAACCACCAGCCGCGCCTGCAAACTTAACAAGCATTGTTTGAACAGAGAAGATAACACTCTCACTGCGACGACCTGTTTTGTGTTCACCGTAATCAACAACATCGGCGAGCATTACGGTTTGCAGTGCGTTAGCGATACCCACACCAAACTTGATTGCTGCACCTGCAATACCGATTAGAATCGCGTTACCCGGAGCGATAAAGCCCATGATAAGTAGAGTAATACAAGACAGCACTGGGAAGCCACAAGCCATAACCCATAGGTGCTTGCGTGGTAACACTGACGCAATGCGAGGGAACAAGAATACGCCTGCAACTTCAGCGATACCTGCCACCATCATATAAACGGGGAACAAGTCAGCGTTGCCTAAAGCGTAAGAGAAGTAGTAAATCGCAAAACCACCAACCAGCAAGTTTGCTATTTGGAACGACAATACGGTACCAATCAGTGCTTTTAGTTGGTCATTCTTACCGATGATAACCAGTACATCTTTAAAGCTGAAACGCTCAGCTGGTTTAGCATTTGCTGGTGCAGATTTTTCTTTTACGTTGCGAGCAATCAAGAATGCACTCATCACGAACAAAACAGCAATCAACATAGCAACGTTGAAGAAACCTTGTCCTTGGTCACCATCACCCAGTTTACCGACAATATGTAGCCCGTAAGTACCCGTAATAAACCAAGCCAAGCTAGCAAACAATCGTGGCCAAACAACCAGCTTTTCACGTTCTTGACGAGAGCTCGATAGTGCAGGAATCAAAGACCAGTATGGAATATCCATAATAGTGTACGTAAGGCCCCACAGAATATAAGCAGCCGCTGCATAAATGTATAACGTAGTGCCTTCAAACATATGCGTACTAAAAAGGCCAACAAGCACTACAGCATTTAACAGGGTTCCAATCACTATCCATGGACGGAATTTACCAAACTTAGAGCGCGTGTTATCAACGATAACGCCCATCATTGGGTCGGTCACCGCGTCGACAATGCGCGCGGCCAAAAAGATAGTACCCACAAATGCCGCTGACAGCCCAGCAACATCAGTGAAGTAAAACATTAAAAAGATGTAGATCGGAGCACAGGCAAAGTCTTTACCTAAAGCCCCAAGTCCATACGATAATTTGGTTTGTAGAGTAATTTGATCAGACATAGTATTTCCTTCAGGCGCGTAACTTCATCTCCTAACAGACGTTGAAACGCTTACCTTTTATTTATAATAATTTATCCACTCAAGTTCTGTTTTAGAGCCACTCTGTGGTCGCTTCTTAAAACACTCAAGTATCAAGTCCGACGCTAATGTAACCATTCCAACGAACAGATACTGTGATCAACAACCACTCAATGGAAACGTTTTCAGTCAAATATCTAAAGTGAGAGATCGAACAATAAAACACTCGAATTGATAGAGAATATCGCTAATTAAAGTGCTCAAAACAGTTCGTAGTGTGAAGTAACGCATGAGAACGATTACATAAATGCAGTATCACGGTGGGAATACATACAGAACTCCAATCTATAAGGGCACATCAAACCTATTAGACAGTTCATGACGGCTTATTAAAGGCAATAAAAAACCGCGTAATTTCACCTACGCGGTTCGTCAAATATAAGGCCTATGCTAAAACTTACTCGATACGTTCAAACTTAATCAGCATCGCTGTTTCTGTATCGAGTATCGGCATCGTCAGCCCCACCTCGGCGCACCAAGCACCTGATAATTCACAGCCAGATTCTGTCCATGGCGGTTGATAATTCACAATATCATCGTAGTTTGAAGGTTTATCAATCACAGAGACCTTGTATAGGCTTTGTGGATCTAACCCAGGTATACGCAAATGACCACTCAACGAATTGGTTGGCATCGCCAGCTGTGCAATCATCACCACAGCTTCTGACACATCTTCGGAGACGACCGCATGGATTTGATGGGCGCTATCGTCCGTTGGAACTCGCCAAGTTCTCCCGCTATGCAGTAACGGACGCAGCATCTTATGTAGCTTAATGTAGTATTCAAAGCCCTGCTTCTCTTCTTGAACTTCTTTTACAGGGTCTAATTCAATCCCCATATGACCAAACAGCGCTGTTAGGCCACGAAACTCAATACTATGACGGCGACGAGTGCTGTGGCAGTGGCTCGCGCCAATATGACTTCCCATTACCTCAGGGGGGAAGAAGTAACTCATCCCGCGCTGAATAGTTTGTCTTTCTAAGGCATCGTTATTATCTGAAGCCCAAAAACGTTGCGTACGCTTAAGAACCTCAAAATCGATACGACCACCGCCAGCCGCACAAGATTCAATATCAACCATAGGGTGCTTCTCTCGGACTTTATCGACCAACTCATAATAACGAGCGGTTTGTTGATGGGCCGCAGCCCTGCCTAGATGCGCAGGTTGTACAACTTCTCGGTTCATATCCCACTTAATGTAAGCAATGTTGTACTTACTTAAGAAGTGATCAAGACGCTCAAACAGAAAGTCGAATGCTTGTTGATTCTGAAGATCGATAACATATTGATTGCGACCCGTTGGTTGTTCATAGCCATCTACGGCGAGCAACCATTCTGGGTGAGCTCGGTATAAGTCAGAATCCTTATTGATCATCTCAGGTTCGAACCACAATCCAAACTCCATACCCAACTGATTAACGTGTTCAACTATCGGCTCTAAACCATTTGGATACTTTTCTTCATCTAAGAACCAATCCCCTAGTGCTGCCTTGTCACCGCAGCGCCCTTTAAACCAACCATCATCAATGATAAAGCGCTCTACTCCCATATCCGCGGCTTGGCTAGCCATCGACATAATATAATCAGGATCATGGTCAAAATAGATGCCTTCCCATGTATTAAGATGGATAGGTCGAGGCTTTTGTGCGAAAGACTCCGGCAAGATGGATCCACGCACATGTGAGTGGAACTGGTGGCTCATTCCATTTAGTCCTTCCGAACTGAAACTTGCATATAACCAAGGTGTCGTTAAGCTTTCACCTTCATCCAATGCAATCTCGCCCGGTAGATAAATAACTTCCGCTTGCACGTAGCGACGACCGTCTGCTTTTACATCCGCGCGCAATCTATGGTTACCACTCCAAGCGAAGTGAATCCCCCACACATCACCTGCCATTTCATTGAAATTAGCCGTACCGACAACCATCGCTGGATAATGTTCGTGAGACGTTCGTCCGCGACGATTTTCTTGTTGATAGCCCCCCTGCTGTAAGGGTTGACGCACCGTTTGGAACTCATGTACCCAGCGGCCGTAGTACGTCATCAACTCCTTAGCTCTTGCTGGTAATGGTAAAGTATTGGCGAGACGACTCACCTGATAAAGGCCGGCTTTAACGTTGGTTAAGGTGTGACGAGATTTCACAACATCATGTTTATCAAGGCATAACTCGGTTGTTAAACGTAAGCCTGCACGCACATCTTCACTCTCAATGATTAAGCTAGATGGTGTTTGTTGAATATCCGTAATAGAGAAAACAGGCGCCCAGTCCAACCCATCTCGGTGTCCTTCTAATGCCGGACTGCTGAAAACACCGCGCCCGAGTTCAGGGCTCAGTGACATAGCGACATCATCATCAAGGCGACCGTAAGGAACTGGTCTTTGAAGAGAAACACGAAAGTTCGCTAGATCGCCACGAACTGGAACTCCCCAATGCAGAATTTCGGCGAAATCACCAAGTTCAACGATCAGTTGCGAGTCTTTACCCGAAATTTCTATTAGGGATTTATTCGTCATTTTATTTAACCTTAACGCGTTTAATTACCCCGTATCATAATTATTGAGCTGAGAGTTTCTGTGATCAAACCCAAAATCATGAAAACGTTTCCATTAAATATTTTAAGATTAATAGATTCAAATAATGCTCCATAATTCAAAGATTTATGCTGGTCACCATCTCAACGCATATGCTCCTAATCCCAAAGAGTAGGGATATTCCACATTAAATAAAGCGCTATAACGTTAAAATAAACAAGAGTTTAAAAACAATTAAACACTTAAAATTCATCACGTTATAATTAATCTATTATTTGAAAATTGGCTCAAACACATTTCCTCTTGAACTCACCACACCACACTCGTATTCTTAACCTTTAGAGTACAACTATGAAGTGTCTCCCTGGGTCCTAACTTTTACATTCCAGCTTGACGGTATAGAACACAATGCTTGTAGCCTAGCTTCGACATTGAATTTGATACTTGCTTCCTTGTCTCACATGCCCAGTTATCATTGACTGGGCTTCTTTTCCCCTCAAAAACAGCCCCAACCCCTTGCTAACTCTAGCCTTACATCACTGTTACCTATGTTCGAACACAACGAGCGACTTCAGCTCTAGCGCACGATCAACCCCCTCAACACCTCTGAAATAGAAAACGATTCCATTAAAAACCCACAGAAATCTCTATAAAACCGCCAATACAAGCTCAATAACCAGATCAAAATCACACAAAACAATCACAAACCCATCAATAGCGTAAAAATGCCAACCTCATCATGAAAACGTTTCCATTGTTTATTTACACTCTCGCTAGAGTTAGGACTCAAACATAAAAATATCCATAAATAAAAAATAATGGAGACACTTCATGAAACAAAAAATGCTAGTTAAAGCATTAGGATTCACTCTGGCCCTCACCCCATTAATCAGCTTCGCTGCAGTGGAAAACGTGACGTATTTTGGTTATGCAAAATGGGGCAACATCTACACCGACAATGACCAACATAACGATGGCAAAGGAGAGCGCAACGACGTTATTCGAGCTGGTCAAGGTTACGGTAACTACCGTTTAGGTAATGAACTGAATTGGTGGGAAGCGGGTGTGAAAGCCGATGTATAGCGTGACAATGACGCTTATTTTGATACCACGATTTATCTAGGCAGCGGTGATAGCTGGGGAGACGTAAGTACGATTCAGCTTTGGTCAGCAGGCCATGGCCTTATAGATGGACAACCTAACGCGAAAGTATGGGCCGGAGAACGTTTCTACCGACGCCATGAAGTCCACATGATTGACGTGAAGTACTGGGACACATCCAGTACGGGTTTAGGTATTGAAGATTGGGATCTAGGGTTTGCGGATGCACATTTGGCCTGGATGGCGCCAAATTCTTCAAGTGAAGATGGGCGTAGTCTTCACAATATTGATGCTCGCTTAAGCGGTATTGAATTGAGTGGCACAGCGGATCTTACTCTTGGTTTGAACTACGTGACCACGCAAAACTCGAGCTACGACGATAAAGACATTACTACTTCTGGCGCAATGTTCTCTGCTCTTTACCGTCAAGCTTGGAACTACGGCTCAAACACCTTGGCCTTCCAATACGGTACTGATGCCTTAGCTGGCGGATTAATGAGTGCTGAAGGTGGTTCAGACAAAAAGTACAGCACTGGCGTCGAACATGATGGCTACAGCTGGCGTCTATTTAACCACGGTGACTTAAATATCAGTGAAGATGTTCAAGTCATGTACTCCATCGCTTATCAAGATAACAACCTAGATAACAACGATGGTGAGAAATGGTTCAGTGTCGGTGCTCGTCCTCAATATGCTTGGACAGATTATATATCGACAGCACTTGAAGTCGGTTACGAAACGGTAGAAGCACAAAACGGCTCAGGCACCAATGATATGTACAAAGTGACTGTTGCTCAAATGTTCCAAGCTGGCAAAGGCGTATGGGCTCGCCCATCTATCCGTATCTTTGCAACTTACTCTGAATCTAATAACGAGTGGGATCGTGGTAATGAGGTTTATGGTACGGCAACAAGCATCAACGCCGAAACTGTTGACGAGATTACCTTTGGTTTCAACGTAGAAACTTGGTGGTAAACCACCACACCCGAGCGTCTGTTCAATCAACGAATTGACGCTCAACACTGGAATAGCAATTTAACGGGGAAAGCCGATGTTTTCCCCTTTACTAAGGTAGCAATCAGATGAAATTAAGATCATTGATGACCATTGTCGCGGCACTCACCGTTAGCGCATGCAGCGGAATACCTGAAAAGGAACTTAAGACTGATTTCAATGACAGTTCATGCTGTTCTCAGCTAAGTGCGCTGCCAATGACACAATTGTCTGTTCCATTCCACCAACAAGTGATTATGGACGGTCATTTACCGACCCTTTCCTCTTCATTGTTAAATTACAATACACAAGCGGATAGCCAACGCTTTCCGACCATCGCGTACAAAATCCGTGACAAGACAGAATCGCTGTCCTTACTCATTCGTTCATACATTAAAAATGATGCGCTTTTCGCTCCGTCTATTTATGTCTTCGACAAACGATGGCGACTGCTTGGTCAATACAGCACTAACGACTTCACTTACTACCCGACAGCGATGCAAGGGTTAGAAAGAATTGAAGCATCAATTGCACTCGAACCTCAACGAGACAACGCGCAATTTATTGTGGTCAGCGCCGATAGCACTAAGTTAGATAGCGCCATCAATCGAATTCATCCTGAAGATCTGTATTCAGAATCTCAGCAGATTATTGGCAATAAGCAACTGCCGTTGACTGCGACGTTGAGCAGCGTAGGTATCATTGATGTTACGGCGAGCAAATCAACAAACAGTGCGGTTTTGACCCTATTGGCTGAGCTTGGCGTTTCATCCAACAATGAACCCGAAACCTTAGGTTCAACGCAAGTTTCTCAACCATCAACTCAGACAGTTGAAACCAATCAAAAGGCGCAATGGCTGAATATCCAAAAGGACATAGACCAAGCCCTAAACAACAATGACATCAAACAAGCTGCATTTATTGCTAATCAAGCGGCCGCACAGGGCATGCCCGAAGCAAAAGATTATTTATTAAAACAGCTCGCTGAATAGCTCAATAGCTCAATAAGCCAACAGAACAATACGCAGAACAATACGCAAAACCAACGATTTGATAACGGTCATCACGGCTTAAAAGACCGATGACTTAATAGAATTATTACCAATATTGAACACTTTAAGAGTAGGAATACCATGAAGGCATTTTCAAACATCATCCAAAGACGCGATTGGGAAAACCCACAGTCTGTGAATATCCACTGCCTTAATGCGCACAGCCCATTATCAAGCTACCGCAACCTTAAGCACGCTCGAGACGGCATTGAGTCACAACGTAAATCTCTTAATGGACAATGGAAGTTCAAATACTTTGATGCACCTGAACAAGTTGACGGTGAATTTATCGAAACAAGTTTCAATGACTCACAATGGGACGAGATTACCGTACCATCAAACTGGCAAATGCAAGGCTACGATAAACCTATCTACGCCAACGTAAAATACCCATTTGAAGTGAACCCACCGTTTGTACCGGCAGAAAACCCAACCGGTTGTTACCGCACTCAAATTACGTTGACTAAAAATGACCTAAAGAACACCCAACGTATTATCTTTGATGGCGTCAATTCCGCTTTTCATCTTTGGTGTAATGGCAATTGGGTTGGGTACAGCCAAGATAGCCGCTTACCTGCCGAGTTCGACTTAACTCAGTACCTAACTGTTGGCGATAATACGCTGTCTGTTATGGTGATACGTTGGTGTGATGGTAGCTATTTAGAAGACCAAGATATGTGGTGGCTAAGCGGTATTTTCCGTGATGTGACCTTACTAGCCAAACCAAAGCAGTGCATTGAAGATGTGTTCGTTACGCCTGATTTAGACGCATGCTATCGCGATGGTTCACTGTCTATTGTCACCAAAATTACGGCACCAGACACTTACCAAGTTCAGGTTCAACTGTTTGACGGTGAAAACGCAGTGACTGAGCCGCATATCGATCGCCCTCATAATCGACGAATTGACGAGCGTGGCACCTATGACGATGTGGTATTCCAAACTCTTCATGTTCGAGATCCGAAGAAATGGAGCGCAGAAGTTCCTAACCTTTACCGAATTGTCGTGTCATTGCTTGATAGGCAAGGTAACCACATAGAAAGTGAAGCTTATCAAGTTGGATTCCGTAAAGTCGAAATGACAGACGGTCAGCTAAAGCTAAACGGCAAACCGCTATTGATTCGCGGCGTCAACCGTCATGAGCATCACCCAGAGTTGGGGCATGTGATGACAGAAGAAGACATGATCCGCGATATCTGTCTAATGAAGCAGTACAACTTCAATGCTGTGCGCACCGCTCACTACCCAAATCATCCACGATGGTACGAGCTATGTGATGAATATGGTTTGTATGTGTGTGATGAAGCAAACATCGAGACCCATGGCATGCAGCCTATGAATCGCTTGTCTGCGGATCCGCAATGGGCACACGCTTATATGAGTCGTTACACTCAAATGGTCATGCGTGATAAGAACCATCCTTCTATCATCATTTGGTCTTTGGGTAACGAGTCGGGGCACGGCAGCAGCCACAATGCGATGTATGCTTGGTCGAAACAGTACGACCCTTCTCGCCCGGTACAATATGAAGGCGGAGGTTCAAATACCACAGCTACCGATATCATTGCGCCAATGTACGCACGCGTTAACAGCACAATCGAAGACGATGCTGTTCCAAAATGGTCTATCAAGAAATGGGTTTCTCTGCCTAACGAGCAACGCCCGCTTATTCTTTGTGAATACGCACACGCAATGGGCAACAGTTTAGGTAGCTTTAATGATTACTGGGATGCATTCCGAGAATACCCTCGCCTACAAGGCGGTTTCATCTGGGATTGGGTTGACCAAGGATTAAGTCAGTGGGATGAAAACGGTGAACACTTCTGGGCCTACGGTGGAGATTTTGGCGACATAATCAACGACCGTCAGTTCTGTATCAACGGGTTGATATTCCCAGATCGCAGCGTACACCCGACCTTGGAAGAGGCGAAATACTGCCAGAGAATGATCAATGTGACGTTAGCAGAGCAAACTGAAGATCAATGCCGCCTAACGGTAACCAATGAAAACCTGTTCCGAGCGACTGACAATGAAATCTTACGCTGGCAATTACTCGAAAATGGCGTCGTGATTCAATCGGGGCAACAAGTCTTATCCGTTGCTGAAGATAGTAAACAAGAGCTGGTAATTGACCTCGCTTTCACACCAAAAGCACAAGCCGAATATCATCTCAACACCGATATTACTCTGACTCATTCAACCAAGTGGGCAGAAGAAGGCCATGTTTGTGCAACAGAGCAATTTGCTTTACGTAACCATGCTGGCTTGCAACTCCCTAGCACGGCAAATGCTTTGGCTCCCCAGTTAAATCAGCAAGACACTAAAGTCGTCGTGTCTAGCCTAGATGAAACACATCAATGGCAATGGGATACAGAGAGTGGATTGTTGACCCACTGGATCGTTGATGGGCAACCGCAAGTTATCAAGGCACTTGTCGATAACTTCTATCGCGCGCCACTTGATAACGATATTGGTATTAGTGAGATAGACAACATCGACCCAAATGCATGGGCTTGTCGCTGGGAACTTGCAGGCATTGGTCAATGGGAGCGTCAGTGTACAAGTTGTGTCGTGCAAGCACTCGCAGACTCAGTACAAGTGACGTCAGTATTCGCCTACCAATTTAATGGCCAAATCCAAGCGATTACAAAATGGCAATACACCTTAAATAACTTAGGTGAAATGAATATCGCGGTTGATGTCACTTTAGCCGATCACTTACCACCGATGCCGCGCATTGGCCTTGAAATGGAGCTGCCTTTACCCATCGAAACAGCCAATGAAACTCCGGTTTCGTGGCAGGGATTAGGTCCTTTTGAAAACTATCCAGACCGTTTGGCTGCTGCTCGATTCGGTTTACACAGTCAGACACTGGATCAGATGCACACGCCGTATATATTCCCAACCGATAGCGGTTTACGTTGCGGAACCAAAAACTTGAATGTTGGAAATATCGGGATCGAAGGCGATTTTTCATTCAGTGTGAGTCAGTACAGCCAGCAACAATTAACGGATGCTAAGCATACCAATGACCTGACTCGTGAAGAGAAAATCTATGTACGCGTAGATAACCAACATATGGGCGTTGGTGGTGATGATTCTTGGAGTCCAAGTGTTCACCAAGAGTTTCAACTCACCGACAATCAATATCGTTATCAGGTTACGCTAACAAGCGCATCGTAAGTAGATTCGGGCCAAGTGGTTTGCTCTAAAGCCACTTGGTTCCCTATTACTTTGGGTTACCTGTGATTACCTTACTTCACGCGACAACAGCTCACACGCCAATATGACTCAAAAGCCAAGCTCAAATCTAGAGCTTGGCTTTTTATTTTCAAACTAATCAGCCAACCAAAAATAAACCATCAAACCTCGTCATATTTGATGTTTAGTATTTGAATTGGCTAACTATCCGTTGTTAAATGTCCAACCACCAGCACACAGCATTATATTCAGAATAAGAGAGCGGAATGGCTACCATTAAAGATGTTGCGAAGGAAGCAGGCGTATCAATCGCGACCACCTCTCGAGTAATCAACAATGCACCTCACACCAGTGAAACCGCAATTGCGGCGGTAAAAGCCGCTATGGAAAAACTCGGTTATCGCCCAAATGCCAACGCCCGTGCATTGGTCAGCAAATCTTCAAACGCGATTGGTGTACTGGTTAATGATGTTTCTGCCCCGTTCTTCGGCTCGATGATCAAAGCTATTGATACCGTGGCAAGTGAGCAAGAAAAACAGTTACTGATTGGCAGTGGGTATCATGACGCAACCAAAGAGCGCAATGCGATTAACTTGCTGATCAACAGCCGCTGCGAATCACTTGTGGTTCATAGCAAAGGCATTAGCGACGAAGAATTGGTTAAGCTAGCGAATGAAGTGCCCGGCTTGGTGCTGATCAATCGCATTGTTCCCGATATCGAAAACCGCTGTATTGCTCTCGACAACCGCCGCGGCTCTTACATCGCGACTGAGTATGTGATTAAAAACGGCCACAAACACATTGGCTACATCTGCTCGAGTCACGATATTGAAGATGCTCACGACCGCTTAGGCGGCTATTTGGATGCATTAAAAGATCACGGTATTGAATCGAACGATGAGTACATCGAATATGGTGAACCTGACGAACTAGGCGGTGAGCAAGCCATGGTTAACCTAATGGCAAAAAACACAGATATCACTGCCATTGCCACGTACAACGACTACATGGCAGCAGGCTGTTTGGCGTTATTACAAGAAAATGGCGTTCGTATTCCAGAAGATATGTCAGTTATTGGTTTCGATGACGGCCACATTGCTCGCTTCATTTACCCTCGATTGACCACCATTCGTTATCCAATCCAAGTCATGGCTAACCAAGCGGTTAAGCTCTCTCTGCAACTCGCAAGTGACGAGCCAAAAGAGCACCCGGAACATAAGCTATTTATGCCAATTTTGGTGCGCAGAGCCTCTGTTCGAAACATTAATTGAGAAAGCTCAGGTTTTTAAAAGCAGAGTAATTTGGTTCCCCGATACTTTTTACAACAAAGAAAATAGGATTGATTCGATGAGTTATCATTGAGTTAATCTTATTTTTCATTCCCCGCAAATACCCACCTATACTTAACCTGATCCATCTTAATCAAACGGTTACCCGTTGATTTTTTCACCAAGTGTCTAAATCCCTAGTGATCCTTGGTTGTTATTAGGTGAGCAAAGCAGGATAATATCGGGATCGGAATCTCAAGAATTAATCCATTATGACCGAATACCTTTTGTTGTTGGTTGGCACAGTGCTGGTCAATAACTTTGTGCTAGTGAAGTTTTTAGGGCTATGTCCTTTCATGGGAGTCTCCAAGAAACTGGAGACTGCGATTGGCATGGGCCTCGCGACGACTTTCGTTCTGACGTTAGCGTCGGTATCTGCATACCTAGTAGAAACCTACATCCTTACCCCTCTGGGTATTGAATACCTGCGTACCATGAGCTTTATCTTGGTTATCGCGGTGGTTGTTCAATTTACGGAAATGGTCGTTCACAAAACCAGCCCAACACTATATCGCCTATTGGGGATCTTTCTGCCGCTTATCACCACCAACTGTGCGGTATTAGGTGTTGCACTTCTGAACATCAATGAAAACCACAACTTCATTCAGTCAATCATCTATGGTTTCGGTGCTGCGGTTGGTTTCTCGCTTGTATTGATCCTATTTGCTGCAATGCGTGAGCGTATTGCGGTTGCTGATGTTCCAATGCCCTTCAAAGGCGCATCGATTGCGATGATCACAGCTGGCCTAATGTCTCTGGCATTTATGGGCTTTACTGGGTTGGTGAAATAAGCATGAGTACCATTTTAATTGCGATCATTGCGCTAGCCGTTTTAGCCGCTGTTTTTGGCGCTATTTTGGGCTTTGCTTCTATCCGCTTTAAAGTGGAAGCCGATCCTATCGTTGATCAAATCGACACCATTTTACCGCAAACTCAATGTGGTCAGTGTGGCTACCCTGGCTGTCGCCCATACGCAGAGGCGATCGCTAACGGAGATAAGATCAACAAATGTCCTCCGGGCGGCCAAGCAACCATTGAGAAGCTAGCAGATTTAATGGGCGTAGAAGTTGAAGACTCCGCTCATGACTTAGATAACAAAGTAAAAACCGTTGCCTTCATTCATGAAGATATGTGTATCGGCTGTACCAAATGCATTCAAGCCTGCCCTGTTGACGCCATTGTTGGTGGTACCAAGGCACTGCACACAGTAATCAAAGATGAATGTACAGGTTGTGATCTATGTGTCGCACCGTGCCCTACTGACTGTATCGAAATGATTCCAGTGGCAACAACGACTGAAAATTGGAAATGGCAGATGAACATCATTCCTGTTACTGATATCACTAACCAAGCAACTGATGCGACCGCGTCAGAGCCTAAAGCATAGGGTTAGTATGATCTCTTTAATTGAACAAATTCGCACGGGCTCTATTTGGAACTTCCCAGGCGGTGTGCACCCTGCTGAAAACAAGAAACAGTCGAATACTACTGATATCGTGCATGCAAGGCTTCCTGAAGAAATCGTTCTTCCGGTGAAACAGCACATCGGTAAGCCCGGTAACTTGTTGGTTGCTGTCGGTGATGCCGTACTAAAAGGTCAACAACTGACGGCCTTAGAGACTGGTTTCACTTTGCCAGTACATGCACCAACATCGGGTGTGATTACCGCTATTGAACCACGAACCACCGCTCACCCTTCAGGCTTGAGTGATGTGTGCGTGGTGATTAAACCTGATGGCCTAGACTCTTGGATTGAAAAAAATCCAGTTGAAGATTTTTCGACAAAGACTTATGACGAACTGCTTGATGTGATTCGCCAAGCTGGCATTTCAGGCATGGGCGGCGCAGGCTTCCCTACGGCTAAGAAGCTTCAATCCGGCTTAGGTCGTACCGACATTTTGATCGTCAATGCTGCGGAATGTGAACCTTACATCACCTCTGATGACAAGTTGCTTCAAGAACATGCCGACGAAGTATTAAAAGGCATCGAAGTGGTTGAACACATTCTTCAACCAAAGCTGACGGTTATCGGCATTGAAGACAACAAACCAGACGCGATAAAAGCACTTGAGATTGCAGCAAAAGACAAAGATATCGTCATTCGTGTTATCCCAACTAAATACCCTTCTGGTGGTGAGAAGCAACTTATCAAGATCCTCACCAACAAAGAGGTTCCAGCTGGCGGCATTCCTGCAGACATTGGTGTTTTGGTTCAGAACGTCGGCTCTCTTTACTCGATTAAGCGAGCGGTAATTGACGGCGAACCCGTGGTTAACCGCGTGGTGACTTTAACCGGTAAAACCTTTAAGCAACCTCGTAACGTTTGGGCGCTATTAGGCACACCAGTACATGAGTTACTTGAAGAGTTTGGCTACAAAGCAGATAAAAAACTGCCGCGTTTAATTTTGGGCGGCCCGATGATGGGCTTTACCTTGCCGCATGCCAATGTGCCAATCACCAAAACGTCGAACTGTATTTTAGCGCCAACGCGTCGTGAGATCTCACCAAGCACTTACGAAATGGAATGTATTCGTTGCAGCGCATGTGCTGAAGCTTGTCCTGCATCTCTACTTCCTCAACAACTGCAATGGCATGCGAAAGCCAACGAGTTGGATAAGTGTGAAGAGCTGAATATTAAAGACTGTATTGAATGTGGTGCTTGTGCGTTTGTCTGCCCAAGTGAAATCCCTCTTGTTCAGTACTATCGCCAAGCGAAAGCCGAAATCAAAACAAGAAAAGATGAAGCGACAGCTGCAGAGCGCGCCAAGATTCGTTTCGAAGAGAAAAACGCTCGTATGAAGCGTGACAAAGCAGAACGTGAAAACCGCTTCAAGAAAGCTGCTGACAACCGTCGTAAAGATATGAAATCAGCCGATGGTGATGATGCGATTGCAGCTGCGATTGCTCGCGTTAAAGCTCAAAAAACAACAGTAGACCAAACACCTAATGCAGAACCAGCAGTGAAACCTGCGGTAGCCGCTGCGATTGCTAAGGCAAAAGCGAAACAAGCTGCAGCTCAAAAAGCAAACGACGCCGGACCTGATAACTCTGAAATGTCTAAGTTACGAGAAGAGCGTAAGAGACAAGCTAGAGAACGTAAGGCACAACAAGCTGCAACGGATAATCCAGCAGAGAACTCTGGCGATACTAAGAAAGATGCTGTCGCTGCGGCTATTGCTCGCGCTAAAGCAAAGAAAGCTCAACAAGCGGAATCAGCGTCTGAAGCTCCAGCTGAAAGTACTGGCGACGCTAAGAAAGATGCTGTTGCTGCAGCTATCGCTCGCGCTAAAGCGAAGAAAGCACAACAAGCAGAATCAGCTGCTCAAACCGAAAGTGAAGCTCCAGCTAAAAGCTCTGGCGATGCCAAGAAAGACGCCGTCGCTGCGGCTATTGCTCGTGCTAAAGCCAAGAAAGCTCAACAAGCAGAATCAGCTACTCAAACCGAAAGTGAAGTACCGGTTAAAAGTTCTGGCGATGCTAAGAAAGATGCTGTCGCTGCGGC
>NZ_JACJFF010000004.1:97111-110530 GCF_014164465.1 Vibrio sp. SG41-7
GCCAAGAAAGCTCAACAAGCAGAATCAGCTACTCAAACCGAAAGTGAAGTACCGGTTAAAAGTTCTGGCGATGCTAAGAAAGATGCTGTCGCTGCGGCCATTGCTCGCGCTAAAGCCAAGAAAGCACAACAAGCTAAGCAAGACGAAGCAGCAGAAACTCCTGAGCCAGTGATTGAAGTTGAAGCTGAAATTCAATCAGAGCCCGTCGATCCTAAAAAAGCGGCCGTTGCCGCTGCAATAGCTCGCGCTAAAGTGAAGAAAGCACAGCAAGCTAAGCAGGAAGAGTCAGCAGAAACACCTGAATCTGTGGTTGAACCTGTAGTTGTATTAAAGGCTGAAACTCAACAAGAACCAGTCGATCCTAAAAAAGCAGCTGTTGCTGCCGCAATTGCTCGTGCTAAAGCAAGAAAGGCGCAGCAAGAGCAAGACAAAAAGAATAATGAGGAGAAAGAGTAGTGGCCTTCTTTATCGCCAGCTCACCGCACGCACACAATCGTAGAAGCACCCCTGATCTCATGAAATGGGTCGCTATTTGTGCATTGCCAGGTCTACTAGCTCAAACCTACTTCTTTGGATGGGGTACGCTCATCCAATTAGTATTTGCTATTGCACTTGCTGTTACCTTTGAAGCCGCTGTAATGCTGCTAAGAAAACGTCCGCCAGTGATGGCATTACGTGATTACAGCGCTGTTGTGACCGCTTGGCTACTCAGTGTCGCGATTCCTCCGCACTCTCCGTGGTGGATTCTAGTGATAGGTATGTTCTTCGCAATTGTCATCGCGAAACACCTATATGGCGGCCTTGGGCAAAACCCATTTAACCCAGCGATGGTCGCTTACGTTGTTTTGCTGATCTCATTCCCAGTTCAGATGACCAGTTGGAATGCTCCAGCTAGCTTAACGGCTGAAGCAACCAGTTTTGTGGACTCATTCTTGATGATCTTTACTGGCTTCAATAATGAAGGCTTATCTCTACAACAAGCTCGTTTAGGGATTGATGGCACCACAATGGCGACGCCACTCGATGCCTTCAAAACCGCATTAACGGCAGGTAACACAGCTTCTGAAGCTCTGTCTCAACCGCAATTTAGCTGGTTAGCTGGCGTGGGTTGGGAATGGGTAAACCTTGCTTACCTTGTTGGTGGCCTAGTGTTGATTAAGCAACGTGTGATTCAATGGCATATTCCGGTAGCTTTCATCGGCAGCCTTGCGCTGTTTAGCCTGGTATTCTTAATCTTAACGCCAGGTGAAACCGCTTCGCCAACCATTCACCTATTGTCTGGCGCGACTATGCTTGGCGCATTCTTCATTGCGACCGACCCAGTTTCAGCATCAACGACAGTGAAAGGTCGCTTGGTATTTGGTGCGCTGATCGGTGGTCTAGTCTTTATCATCCGCAGCTGGGGCGGCTTCCCTGATGGCGTAGCGTTTGCTGTATTGTTAGCCAACATGTGTGTTCCACTGATTGACTACTACACCAAACCTCGTACATACGGCCACTAAGGAAGCAGATACTATGCTAAATGCAATTAAGAAAAACGGTCTTGTACTTGCGATTTTTGCCTGCGCTTCGACAGGTTTGGTGGCCGTTACTCACTACCTGACCAAAGATCAGATCAAACAGCAAGAACAGGCTCAGTTACTGTCTGTGCTTAACCAAGTGATCCCGCACGATCTTCATGACAACGAGCTGTTTTCAGCTTGTACTTTGGTGGAAGCTGAGGAGCTTGGAACAGAACAAGCAATGCCGGCTTATATTGCTACACTCAACGGTGAACCTAGCGCGATTGCGATCGAAGCCATTGCTCCTGATGGCTACAATGGTGCAATAAAAGTAATTGTTGGGATGAAAATTGACGGTACCATTTTGGGTACACGTGTGCTTTCCCACAGGGAAACTCCGGGGTTAGGCGATAAGATAGACCTTCGAGTGAGTGATTGGATACTCTCTTTTGCAGGCAAACAAGTAACCGAGTCGAATCTTGATCGCTGGAAAGTTCGCAAAGATGGTGGTGACTTTGACCAGTTTACTGGCGCGACCATCACACCAAGAGCTGTCGTTAAGTCCGTCAAACAGGCGGTGCAGTACGTTAACCAAAACAACCAAGCATTGCTTGCTCAACCTCTAAATTGTGGTGGTGAATAATGAGTGACCATAAAACACTGATCAAAAATGGCATGTGGGCCAATAACCCTGCCCTAGTGCAACTTCTTGGGTTATGTCCGCTGCTGGCTGTATCGTCAACAGTCACTAACGCACTTGGGCTCGGCATTGCTACCTTGCTTGTACTGGTCGGCTCAAACGTTTCTGTTTCTTTGGTTCGTAACCATGTGCCAAAAGAAGTGCGTATTCCAGTATTCGTGATGATCATTGCATCACTGGTAACCTGTGTTCAACTACTGATGAATGCCTACGCATACGGGCTTTACCTATCTTTGGGTATCTTCATCCCACTGATCGTAACCAACTGTATCATCATTGGCAGAGCTGAAGCCTTCGCGTCTAAAAACGAAGTTTTACCTGCTGCTCAAGATGGTTTCTGGATGGGCCTTGGCATGACATCGGTACTGGTTGTATTGGGTGCGATGCGTGAGGTTATTGGTAACGGAACCCTATTTGATGGCGCAGATTTGCTCCTTGGTGATTGGGCTTCGGTATTGCGCATCCAGATATTCCAATTTGATAACAGCTTCTTGTTAGCCCTGCTACCACCAGGTGCCTTTATTGGTGTTGGTTTCTTGATTGCTTTGAAAAATATCATCGACAACCAAGCTAAAGCTAGACAGCCCAAACAAGAAAAACCAGCTATTGAACGCGCTCGCGTTACCAATGCCTGATAAGTTACAGTAGCTTAAACCCTGCTGAATAACTCAACCGCTCAGCAGGTAAATAGATTAACCAAGTACACATAATAATGACGCTCATAAGAGCGCGTAACCGATGATAAAGCCTGAACCATTGCGGAACTTGTTATTTTAAAACGAGTAAGTTTGAAAGAACTTCGCCGGAACTCAAGCCCTAACTATTTGAAAGTAATGTCGCTATGAACAATGTAAAACGAGTAGAAATACTTGAGCGTTTAAGAGAAAACAATCCACAGCCAGAAACTGAGCTTAACTGGAACAGCCCTTTCGAGTTGCTGATCGCCGTGCTCTTATCTGCGCAGGCAACCGATGTCAGCGTCAACAAAGCCACTGATAAGCTTTATCCAGTTGCTAATACACCACAGGCTATTTTCGACCTAGGTGTCGATGGCCTAAAAGAGTACATCAAGACCATCGGTCTGTTTAATTCGAAAGCAGAAAACACCATCAAAACGTGTCGTATGCTGCTTGACCTACACAATGGTGAAGTACCAGAAGATCGCGCTGCATTAGAAGCCCTTCCAGGCGTTGGTCGTAAAACAGCAAACGTAGTGTTAAATACTGCATTCGGTTGGCCAACCATTGCCGTTGATACTCACATCTATCGCGTATCAAACCGCACTAAGCTCGCCATGGGTAAAACCGTCGATGATGTCGAAGCAAAGCTACTTAAAGTTATCCCAAAAGAATTCAAACTGGATGTCCACCATTGGCTCATTCTTCATGGACGTTACACCTGTGTTGCGCGTAAACCACGCTGTGGCAGTTGTATCATTGAAGACCTGTGTGAGTACTCTCCACCAAAAAAAACGTAAAGAGCTAACGTACGATAAAGATAGGGATTCCAGTTGGAATCCTTTTTTTTGCTTTACAAATATAAAAAAAGCACATATGGTGTAATTATGTGTAACTGATAACGAGCTTTGTAGTGATTGGTTTAAGTGAAAGTATTCAAGTTAGGATATACAAAGATATAAATAACGCTTCTTTTCCCGTAGTTGTTCGGGGGAGTGGTCTACCTTGCTGCTTGCACCTTAACGCTTATCTCAATGGCAATCATAAGTCCCCATTTTCAAAGGGGAAATCAAAACAGTTACCATCATTCTACACTCGAAAGAAATATGCTTATGAGTTGAAGTTTTTGTACTGCTTCTTCATGCAAAAGAACATTGACCTTGTCGAGCGTGTAGCAAGTGGCTCTTTTCTATCTATCGAGGAAATAGACGGTTATATTCGTGCTTGTAAATTCTATGTGGACACTGAGGATGAGAGCGAAAGCGGCACTGTAGTTAGCCTTACCGATAAAAGAATTAGGGATGCAATCCATGCGACATCCAACAGTCAACCAGAAGTATCAGCGCATACTTTTCATCAACGCCTCAACCGTCTTAAAGCCTACATTGAATTTTTATATGTGTGCCATCACTACGATAAAGCTGAGACTGAACAGCAAATCTCCACGGATGACCAATTTAATAAATTCAAACTCTACATCAGTACAGCAATTTCTAGCTCCCGAAAAGACAATACCATCACAAAAGATCCCCTTGAATCGGTCATTCCATCCGATAAATTTTTTAATTTATTAGAGGTTATTCAAGAACGTTCTTCAAACAACCCCTTCAAGTCGAGCAAGCTTCGAAATCAAATTATCACCCAGATATTGATTGATACAGGTGTTCGTGTTGGGGCTGTCTTGAAATTGAAAGTGAGTGATTTAGTGGACGATTGGGACAATCCTAGGTTCCTGCTCACCCGAACCCCCGATGACCCTACGGACACAAGGCGTCTTCCCGCTGCAAACAAAACAAAAGCATTATCTGTTTCAATCTCTCACGATTTAATGAAGCTGATTAAGCTCTACATCGAAACAGTGCGCAAAAGTACACCAAACTCTCATGAACATGATTTCGTTTTCATCTCAGAAAAAGGAAGAACTATCGGAAAGCCAATGTCTTACAACGCAATTCACAAAGTCATTAAGACGATTGGAGATTGTGTTGGGATAGCACTACATCCACATCTACTTCGTCATAAGTGGAATGAAATCTTTGAAAACAAAGCCAAAGCCAAAGGGTTCTCACCGGATAAAATCGAAGACCTTCGCAAATATGCGATGGGTTGGGTAGAAGATTCAAAAATGGCATCAGTCTACAACGAGTTCCAGTTAGCCATGACGGTAGCTGAAATTTCATCCAAGAACTTGAGCCAATCCGTACCCAACCTGAGAGGTAGCAAATGAACAGCGCTGAACTTAAAAGCTTAAAAAAAAGCTATGAAGGTAAACGAACTTTTCAATCAAAAGAAACGGGTTACGAGTTTGATCTCTTTTCTGATGAATGGTTGCTTGGCTACAAGAAGCTGCTTAACCTTGGCTGGATGAATGCGTTAGATAGCGAAGCCTTTCTCGACCTACGACTGGCTATCGCGCACGCTGCCAAACATTATGCTTATTCAAGCATAAATGGGTATGTCAGCACCTTAAAAACCATTTGCGATTACTTAGAGCCAACGACTTTTGAGGCGTGGTGGTTAACACTCACGGACTATAAAAAGAAAGTAAAAAATACCCTATACGCATTTAACAAACGAAGTCATGAGTACAGCAGCAATCTTCTTACTCCGCTCTATGACCTCGTTAAGAATGAGAATTTAGGCAGACAAGATGGCTCAAAAAATATCCTTGATGAAACAACGGGGGCTTACAGTGAAATCGAACGTGATAACCTTCTTGAATCACTAAGAATTGAAACCCTCCATGCACTCAGCAGTGAGATTGCAACAGCAAAGCCTTTCACTCGCCTAAGAAACGTTCTGGCTTGTCAGTTGATGGTGGCCATTGTCAGAAGACCTACGCAACTGGTTAAAATTAAATGGTGTGACCTTTTGCGTGTGGGTCAAACATTTAAGTCGCACAAAGAAAGCAACCGTGATTGGCAGCCTTTAACACAGCATCATTTTTCTGATGTAGAGCAATTGCACCTACGAACCTTCAAAGGTAAAAATGGAGCGTTTAGAGTCGATGCCGAGTCACGTTCTCATCGCCTGGAGCCAAATCTGTCTGAATTGTTGCTTCAGTATTACCAAATGTACGAAACCTTCCTCTGCGCTTCATTGAACAAGAGCGGCGTTGTCCTCTCTGAGAGTGAAACAAAAGAGCTGATGCAACGACTTCCCTTGTTTCCAGACCAAAGCTTATTCTCGGTAGGATTTGATACCAAGGAGAGTCTCTTTCAATCCGTGAGCGATACATCAGAGGCTTTCCACCTATCTTCGGTTGCTCTTGCCCATAATATAGCTTACCTCTTCAATAAAAAATTAAGTATTAAAAGTGACCGAATAGCGCATAAGCCCCTTGCATTTAAAAACAATCGCTGGCGTCATACCCAGTTAACCCTCGCCGCTTGGATGGGGTTAAGCCCTGCGCAAGTTGCTGCCATTACAGGTGTCACGGTAGAGGCAATACAAGATTACCTTGATTTAAAAGCGCCTGAACGAGTCAAAATTGACGAAGCCTTTGCGGGTAACAGTGTCATCCAACGTTTTGATAGCGTATCTTCGAAAGAATTACAGCAACACGCTGACTTTAAAGTGAAAAGCCCATTTAATGAAGAGATGGGGCACAAGCTTAACCCAGCCAACTGCTCAAGCTGTCAATCAAAGGGAGCCGCCCCAATGGGGTGCTATCCCTGTGATAACTTTCGACCTTTGGAAACCACAAACCATCAGCAATATTTAGATAAGGCAGAGCGTAAACTGGCGATTAATAGTCAATCAGGCCACCCCGCTACGGTTAAACGACTGCAAACCATTATTCTCTATATCAAAGTGACAATTATGCTGTGCGAAGAACGAAAAACCATGAAGGTGGGAGAGTGCAAATGAGTCAGATTAACCGCTATATTGATAATCAACACACTTACATCGCCAAAAAGAAAGCGCAGCCTCTGATTGGATTTACCAACGCTCAAGGTGAGCCTGCATCATGGGAGGATATTGCTGTCACGTTTACCGACAGTGACGACAGAACCCAGAATATTTTGTTTTGTAATCTAAATAGAAAGATGCCAAAAGTGGGAACACACTTCACGGATGAGGATCGATTAGCACCTGAAATGTATGACTTATTATTTACCTATACACTTGATATATTGAAAGAAAACACATCTACAGTCAATAAAACAGCAAAAATCACAGCCGCAAGAGTCTTCCTTTGCCACCTAAATGAGAATATCGCGACCGCCACCCTTGAAAGGATTCAATCTGCCATCAACCTGATGACATACAGCACTAACTTAACAGCTTTTATCAACTGGCTTCATCAACATAAAATGCTCGCGAAAAGCTGTCAGCCCGACATCAATACTAACGCTGAAACACTTCGCTCTAAAAGTGGCGATGATGCATTGCAAGCGGAACAAAACAAGCTTCCGTCGGAAAACGCATTACTGGCGCTCGGGGCTATCTTCTATGATGTTATTCCAGCCTATCAGGATGGTGACAAGGAAGGTGCTGAGGCTTGGCAACCCCTTTTATTACCAATGCAAAAGCAGCGAGACAGCTTTAGTTGCACCATGGCAGCACTTGGCATGGCTTCACCCAATCGAATTGGCGCAGAGCAAGTGCTTTTAACAGTGCAACGCATAAAGCCTCATACACAAGTTGTCGATGGCAAGAAAAAAACGGTGCATTACCTCAACTGGCGAGGCTCGAAGGGGTACAAGGATAATGCCAACCACATTAATGCAGAAATGGTCGATAGCTTAGACAGAGCGTTGCACTACACTATTCTCGCTACAGAGCCTGCAAGAGCGCTGGCTCGGTTCTATCGAAAGCCGAACCGCCCTCTGAAAGAAGTGCTCGGTGAATTCAAGCCCAGTGATGAGAATATTGCCCTGCTTAAGCCTTCCATGAGCAAGTCAACCAACCTATTACACCTTGGTTTGCTGCTGGGCTTTTTTGACGGTAGTGACAAATGTGCTCGCGTCACGGCTGATACGAAGGGGGCAATAGATAGAACATATAAACCGCATCATCCAAAGTTCATCAAGCCCATTGCACAGCTCGAAGCCTTCGACACACTGGTGTTTAAAAGTAATTGCCCTTACTCTCAAGCCCTTACAGGATGTAATTTTACAATGCAGCGTCAATACGATAAGTACACAGCAGGCAAGCAAGAACTCACCGTGGCAGAATTTCAGAATCACACCATCGAGATGAATCAATCTCACCTAAAAGGTTACAATAAAAACCAAACTAGGTATGTCAATTTTGAGAACTCACTATTTGCCTACACACAAAAGCAGCTTGGCGGCAAAGCGGCACACCCTTTCTTTTTAGTGCCTATCAGTTCGCTAAGTGGCCTCTTTTCTAGTGACCTAATAAAAGTCAACAAAAATCGGCTTACGCTCTTTGAGCGACACGGCTTCTCATCCAACTTTTTGCTCAAGCCGCACCAACTGCGTCATTGGCAAAATGATCTTCTGGCTAAAAAAGGACTGCCTCACCACCTTATTTCTATGTTGTCAGGCCGAAAAAGCGCCGAGCAAACACTGACCTATATCCATACCACTGACGCTCAGAACGCTTCTGTCATTGGGGACATCTCTTACTCTAATGAACCAGAAAGCGAGATCGAAAATAAGCTAAAGCTTCGTATTGCGACCATGGATCAATTTAATAAGGCAATCGACAATGAAACACCGACTTTTGTCCATGAAACAGGCTTTTGCGATCAAAACCTTGCCCTCTCACCCTGTACTTATATGTCGGAGTTTGAGACGCAATGTGCGTTATGCTCATCTTCTTGTCATGTAACCCATGATAGGGAGGCAATAGACTTACTCCAAAAGGATTTGAAAGTGCAAACGCACAACTTGGAGAGGATTCAAGCGTCTATCAACTTTGAAACAAGTGAAGGGCAGCACAAGTGGTACAAAACCTATTATCGCAATACTTGCATGCTAAAAAAACTCATTGAAGTGCTGTCCGATGAGGCAATAGAAGAAGGTCGTATGGTGCGCTTGCTAGCTCGCTCAAACAGCATAAGAATCACTAACTTAGAGACCCAAACGGTGGAAGAGCAAAAGTTAGCGTTGCCTGATGCCGAGCAAGCCCTGCAAGCTGCTATTGAGGCAAAAAACGACAAAAACCAAGATGAAGCAACGGATAATTTCTTAGGCTTTCTGGACTCACTCTAGGGTAAACAATATGGCACTTAAATCACTAGAAACCGACCAACAAATTTCCATACAGGCCCTTATTCGAAGCTGGGAAGGCAAGTTAACATGGGATTTATTAGTCACAAAAGTAGAATCCAGCTTAGGTATTGCAACCACGAGGCAAACGCTCGACAAGTACGCCAATATCAAGCACGAGTACAAACAGAAAAAGCAAGCCTTAAGGGGCAAGCCTGTTTCGCCTGAAAACAAGGAATTGCTTACTTACTTGCAAAAAGACGTGGATTTAGCAGAAAAGGTGATACAGCTGGAAGCGCAACTTACGGTCGCACAGTCAGAGATTGGTAAGCTTCAGGCTTTCATTCAAAAGTTATCCAGCATAGGCAAAACTAACCCAAGTGTCATGGATGTGTTTCAAAAGACCTTACAAGACGTTGAGCGCAGCAATAAGTAGAAATAGAGCTAAACCTCGAATTACGATATAGCGAGAGATAACATGGCAAGTGGTCAGCAGAAAGCACAGCAAAACTTGGAAGCATTTGAAGTGTGGAAAGCCACACAGACGGACGATGACTTTAAGCAAATCATGTTCCGAGGTCAGCTTAATCGAAACGAGGTGGCAAAGGGCATCGGCTGTGGAAAATCGGCGTTAAACCAAAACCCTGCCCTCAAAGAAGCGCTCAAAGCCTTAGAAGATAAACTGCGCGGCAAAGGTGTCCTGCCACCGTTGAGCGACGCTGCCAACAAAAATGAGGGCAAACCTCAAGCCTACGACAACACAGCAAATCGAAAGCTGCTCGATTCAAAACGGGTGTCGTCATTAGAAGCTGAGAACATTGAATTGAAAGCCAAGGTCAAGGAGCTTGAAAAGCGACTTGAGCGCTTTGGTGAGCTATCTGAAACTTTATCCGAAATGGGGTTGATGCCACGATGAATAGCGCTTTGCATGAAGACCAAATGCGTGTCACCAGTATCCCTTATCGCTCGAACAAGATGGTGATATTCAGCGGTGTACCGCTGGCGAAAGACTCTTACAAAACTAATAGTGGGAAGTATTACGTCACTATCAAAGCCGACCCCGATAGTATCCCTGTGCTTCCAACGCTGGGTCAGCACTGGTCAGTCAAAGGCGCTCGCCAGATAAAAAATATGGAGATGGGTGATTATGTCATGCAGCAGCACACGTATGAATCACCCAAGCATGTTGAATGCATGCTGCCCGAAACTGGCGAACAACTCATTCGTTTTATCGCAAGAGAAACTGACTTTAAAGGTATTGGTGAAAGCAAAGCTAGGGCGCTCTGGCAGCTCTTAGGTAAAGACTTCCATGCCACACTGCAAAATGACATCCCAGACTCTAGAAAGCGTCTAACATCGATTCTGAGTGACGATTCAGTGGAAGCGCTCTTTAAGGGGTACGCCAAATATAAAAATCTGGCACATTGCAACTGGATGAGTGAGCAAAACATCCCCGCCAGTGTGCAGCAACGGCTGCTCAAGCATCACGGTGAAGCCTCTATAGAGGTAATTAAGGATAATCCTTATGCTTTGATGGGCTTTGGTCTTTCGTTCAGTGCCATTGAAGATATTATCAAGGCAACGGATTTTAAGAGCGATGTTGCGAAGGATGACCCAAGAAGGCTCAGCGCGGCTCTGGAAATGGCGATTCGCAAGGAGATTGAAAAAGGTCACACCTATACCACTCATGCCAATGTGCGCCCTTACCTCAACAAACTATTGAAAGACAAAACACTGGTCACTCAGTCGTTCCAATCCGGCCATGATAAAGCTCAGTATATTTTAAATCCCGACACAGGAGCCTACCACCCAACGGCGCAACTTCTGATGGAAAGTGTCGTTGCCAAACGGCTTAATGCACTGACTAAGCGAAATGACTTATTTGATGAAAACGCCAATGCTGCCTATTGCTCTGCGGCTGCGGAACTGCCCTATGACTTAACCTCCAAGCAAATCGAGGCCGCAATAACATGCCTGGACAACTCTGTAAGCTGCATTACTGGCGGTGCTGGGACTGGCAAGACAACGGTACTTAGAACGGCTCTCAGGGCTTACCGTCAACTCGGCTTTGAGATACACGCGGTTGCGCTCAGTGGTCGCGCTGCAATGAGGCTACATGAGTCAATCGGCTTTATCACTTCAACTATTGCTAAGTTACTTCGTAAGGAACCGATTGAGCCAAGTGTTGAGCAGCCGAATCATCTACTGGTGATTGATGAAGCGAGCATGATTGACTTGCCGACGATGTATCGCCTTGTGAATCACATTCATCCCTCTGTACGATTGATATTCACTGGCGACCCGGACCAACTACCACCGATCGGCTGTGGTAAGGTACTGGCAGATATCGTTAAAGCAAAAACGGTGGCTAATACGATGCTGGATATCGTCAAGAGACAGGAAGGTTCAACGGGTATCCCTGAATACTCAATGCTCATCAATCAAGGTGTGATACCTGATCAATTAAGCACGGGGACAATACACTTTCACGAAACCAGCACAACAGACATTGCCAAAGTCTGTTGTGAGCTTTACCAAGAGTCCCCTGAAAGCAGTCGTGTCATGGCTCCAACCAAGGCGCCCGTATCAGAAATTAATAAACTCACCCAACAAGCGGTCAATCCAAACAGCGATAGCCTTGAATTCGAAATCAATGGCGACAAGTTCTTTCTACCACTTAGCTTGAATGATGCGGTTTTATTCACGCAGAATCATTACGAGAAAGGCATTCAGAACGGCTCTCTTGGCACTCTAACCAGCGTCAAGCCTTCTGGTGACAGTTACGGTGAAGTAACACTGGATACGGGTGAAAAGGTCGAGGTAACACAAACCGTTCTAGACTGCATGGAGTTGGGTTATGCAATCACCTTGCACAAAGCTCAAGGATCACAGTTCCCGCGCATCATTATCGCCCTGCAAAAAGGAAGAATAGTTGATAGAGCTTGGCTCTATACTGCAATTACGAGGGCTGAAAGTGAAATTCATATTGTCGGTAGTAGCAAGGAAATGAAGCAGATTACCGAAGCACTTAGCCACTCTCATAAGAGGAACAGTTACCTGGAAAAGCTGTTGCAGTAGTATTTTGTTGCAGTAGGTATTTAAAACTCGTTTATGCCCCAAAACTCGCTAGATCAAATGCTCTACACATTTTAGTGGCGTGCGTTTTCCCTACAAAACCTAATATCAAGTTCATGGCTGATTTACTTACCATCTTTACCTTCTTTTCTACATATCCACATAGTTTATTAAGTTTGATTGTTGTTTGAATATGGAAAGTGGCATGTTTTATTGAGCTTTTGGTCTCGCTTTGTCGATGGTTGACTTTTTAAGCTATTGTTTCTTAGTAGGTTTGTGGTTTTCATGTCTTGATATAGCTCGCATTGTTAAAACGTGATAACGCGCCGGCGCGATTTTATGTGAGGATAGAGTACACAATTTTAATGTATTTTCTTTAATTTTTAGTGACTTATGATAAATTAATCGAAAGTCGAACAGGTAGAAAAACGAGACTGCCTGTTATTAAGAATGTTAGGCTTCTCGACATCATAAGGAGTAACCATGTCGCAAACGGTAAGGCAACATTACGTACCAAGAGTTTATTTAAAAGCCTGGGCATGTCCAAAAGGAAAGGTCGAGGTTCTAGATAAAAAAACAGGGAAAATTTTCACTCCCGCAGTAGAGAACATTTGTCTTGAGAAGTACTTTTATGAAAACCCAAAACTTCCTCCAACAAATGAAATTGAAAATATGTTTTGTGATTATGAAGGGAAGTTAGGGAAAACTAGAGATTTTTTGTCTGCTATTAAAAACAACGCTATCGAATTGTCTCAGCCTATATCAGAAACATTAGCCAGTGCACTAAATGCATTACCAGATCATTTACGAATATTAAAAGAATTTGCATGCATTTCATATTTTCGTACACCCAAAGCCTTTCAGGAAATGCTAAAACAGCTAAAAACAGACAATAATCCTGAAGCGGCAAAAGCAATAAAACAGTTAGAGTCCCCTTATGCTCTTAATAAGCAAGCCTTTGAATCTACAATATTGGAAAGGTTTAAAAAAATGCATATTGCTATTTTATTCAGTGAAACGGATTTAACTACAGGAGATACACCGTGCATTCCGCTAGCGGGAGGCACAGGACATTCAAATTATGCTTATGATATAGGAAGGCATGAAGCTTCATTTGCAACTATGGCTATTACATCAAACATTGCAGTCATGTTCATGGTAAGCGCTCCATAAACCCCGCATTCTAATCACCTATCACGAATAATAAGATCAAGTCTCCAACCATGAGGAGATTTAAAATGGGAAAACGACACACCAATCAAGAATGGCAAATGCTTATAGAG